>JAITHV010000058.1 GCA_031279835.1 Coriobacteriales bacterium | reverse complement strand
ATAGCGCAGCGGCAACGGCCCGTGCCGCCTTTTGAGCTTCACGAAGTCGAGCAGTCGCTTGAGGTCGGCGCCGTCAAGCAGGAGGTCGGCATGGTCACCGGCACGACCGATAGGGTCTAAGGCGGTCACGCGCCATGAGTCGAGGCCATAGGTGCACAGCAGCGCGTACAAGTCGTCAAGCTCTGCGATGTTGTGCTTGTGAAAGACTGTTGTGACCTGCAGGTGTCTCACAAAGCCCGCTGCCCGCAGCCGCTTGATGTTGTCGCCGATGCAGTCAAACGACCCAGGCAGGCCCCTGAACGAGTCGTGGGTCTCGCGCATCCCGTCGATGCTGACCGATATCGTCGAAAGCCCTGACTCCTTGAGCAGCGCCACGCCGTCGTCGTCAAGCAGCGTGCCGTTGGTGGTCATGCCCCAGCTGAACCCGAGCGACCTTGCCAGCCCCATGACCTCGCCGAGGTCGGGGCGCAGCATCGGCTCGCCGCCGGTGACGCTCACCATGACCTCGCGCGCGTCCATCGAGTGCGCGATGTCTTTGAATGCCGCTGTTATCTCGTCGGTGGAAAGCTCGTCGTCATAGCGTCTTCGCTGCGCGTCGCTCCCGCAATGCTTGCAATTGGCGTTGCAAGAAAGCGTGCACTCCCAAAACAAGTTGCGCAACTCATGCTGTGGCGCCGCAAGGTCCCGCAGCCGAGCGTGAAGCGAGGCTTCACCGAGCCGATAGACTTTGCGTATCATGTGTCCTCCATGAGATCCATCATAGCGTATTCTCCCTTTTTGGTCGCGAGTCGCGCCCATGCGTATAGTCATGTGTGTTGTTATGGTGTTGTTATTGGCCAAGGCATTACAGCAGCGCGACAAAACTTGTGCGATGCCGTATACTGATCGCATGAATAATCTGAGAAGGGGTAAGCCCATGACACATCGCCGTAGGTATTTTAATGCTGCGCTCGCTGTCGTAATGGTGTTCGCAATCTTTGCCAACAGTACTTCGACTGCTTTTGCCGCGCCGCAACCCGTAATGTCCGCACCCGCGGCGCCGGTCCTGCTTGAGCCGGCTGCCCATGATTCCACAGGCGCCGCAAGCATCGGCCTAGGTGACGCCGACAGCTACTATGACGACCAGATCATCGTCACCTTCGAAAGCAGCGCGCGACTGGACGAGAAGATCGGATCGGTCAAGGAGGAGCTGGCGGAACTTGCCCCTGAGCCAACAGACGGCGTGTATCCGCAGCCTAATGCGGCTGTAGCCAAAGATGCCAAGGATGCCAAGGAGGGCACGGAAGGCGCCAGACTTGCTGAAGACATCGCGGTAGAGGTCATAGCTGACCAGGGCGACCTGGGGACCGTCGCTGTGGTCGGGCTGCCTGCTGGCGTGAGCGTCGAGGGCGCCATATCCGAGGTGCTTGATGACCCGGCCGTGACAGCTGCCCAGCCAAACTACCGTTATCAGCTGATGGACGACGGCAGCGAGCCCGTCGATGCCCTGGCCATACCCTATGACCCGATGGTCGGCACGGCAGGGACACAACAGTGGTGGCACGGGCAGCTCTCTGCCTATGATGCCTGGGACCTTGTGCAGGTCAACGGGTCGGTGACCGTTGCGGTGATCGACACCGGCGCGCGCCTGACCCATAGCGACCTCGTGGCAAACCTCGACGTCGCCAACGCGTGGGACGCGTTTCGCAACCAGCGGCTGTCAACCTCGGTCTCTCAAGGTGTCATTCCTAACGGCGGCGACGTCACCGGGCACGGCACGCATGTTGCGGGCATCATCGCAGCGACCGCCAACAACGGGGTGCTCGGCGCCGGGATCTCATGGAACGCGAAGATCCTCCCCGTGAACATCTTCGACAACACAGGCGCCTCGAACACGGCGATAGCGGTCACGGCGCTGAACTACTTGCGCAACCTCAAGCAATCCGGCACGGCGCCTGGCCTGCGCGTCGTCAACATGAGCCTCGGCGCCTACGCGTCTGTGAACAACCCGTCCGGCGACCCGGCGTTTCGTTATGCGATACAGCTCCTGCGCGACTCAGGCGTGCTTCCGGTGGCCGCTGCAGGAAACGAGAACAGCTCGTTAGGGGTGTATCCGTCGGACTGGCCAGAGGTCGTCTCGGTCACAGCCCTGACGCGCTCTGACGCGCGCTGGTACAGCGACGCCACGCATGGGAGCAACTATAACAGCAACAAGGACATTGCAGCGTACGGGGCTGCCGTGTACTCAACAGGTTACTCGACTAACACAAGCTTCGAGGTCAGGACCGGGACGTCAATGGCCTCTCCCATGGTCGCAGGCACTGCGGCACTGCTTTTTGCAGCGAACCCGCAGCTAAGCGTTGACCAGGCGCGCTCAGCGCTCCTCGGCACGGCTGACGACATCGGCACTGTTGGCAAGGACGACTATTACGGCTATGGCCGGCTGAACGTGGCGGCGGCTGTCAGGAGCATTCTGCCAAGCAGCGTGCCGCCGAGCAACCCGCCGAGCAACCCGCCGAGCAACCCGCCTACACAGGCACCGCTCGTGCCCGAGGGCTTTTACACGATCACTTCCGGAGTCTCGTCATCCCTTGTGCTTGACGTGGCCGGCGCCTCGCGCGCCAACGGCGCAGCAATCCAGACCTACACAGGCAACATGACGGCAGCCCAGGTGTTTCGACTTGTCTACCATGCCAACGACAACACCTACGGCATAGTCAACCCAAACAGCGGCAAGTACCTCGACATCCCCGGCAACAACGCCGTGGAAGGCCAAGCCGTCAGCCAATACACTGGCAACGGGACTGACGCGCAGCGCTGGCTGTTGGTGCGCAACAGCGACGGGACCTGCACGTTTCTCTCAAAGACCAACTCCTCGCTGTGCCTTGACGTAAGGGGAGCGTCCACTGCGCCCGCGACGCCGCTGCAGTTGTACCGTCGCAACAACACGG
The DNA here is from genome assembly GCA_031279835.1 of Coriobacteriales bacterium. Classification (GTDB taxonomy): domain Bacteria; phylum Actinomycetota; class Coriobacteriia; order Coriobacteriales; family UBA8131; genus JAITHV01. The sequence continues at coordinate 3,381 of JAITHV010000058.1, read as the reverse complement.
TGGCGCAAAAGTTCAGCTTTGGCGCGGACCTGCGATCCGCCGTGCCCGAGGGCATCTACACGATCGGCACCAAGCAGACCCCGAGCCAGCTGCTCGACGTCGTGGGCGCCTCGACGCTCAACGAGGCGAACATCCAGATTTATCAGAACAACGGCACGCAGGCCCAGCAGTTCAAGGTCTCCTTTGACACAGCGCTTGGCTCGTATACAATTACCAACGTCAAATCACTTAAAGTACTGGACGTCAAATGGGGAGACACCGCAAGCGGCACGAATGTATGGCAGTATGCCCCCAACAACACGCTGGCGCAGCGCTGGGCCTTCCAGCCACTCGGCAACAACCAGTTTAGGGTATATAATGTGCTCAGCGGCCTGGCGCTCGACATGAACGGTGGACAAACGGCAAACGGCACGAACGTCCAGGTCTACACCCCTAACGGGACTATCGCCCAGAACTGGGTACTCAACAGAATAGGATGACACACGCTTGAATCCTTCAACACCACTGGTCTCGGTCATCGTTCCAGTTTTCAACACCGAGGCCTATCTTGAGCAGTGTCTTGACAGCATCGAGTCGCAGACCCTGCGCGAGATCGAGATCATATGCCTCAACGACGGTTCGACCGACGGCTCGCTTGACATCCTTAACGCACACGCTGCCAAAGACGATCGCATCATTGTCGTAGACAAGCAGAATGAAGGTTACGGTGCCACCTGTAACCGAGGCATTCGTATGGCGCGTGCCGAGTGGATTGCCCTCGTTGAGCCTGACGACTGGGTAGAGCCGGGCATGTTCCAGGACTTGCTCGCGTGTAAAAGCCGCTATGCTGACGCACAAGTAGATGTCATCAAGTCACCGTATTGGAGGATCTGCTTTCCCGACACCCCGCAAGAGAAGAAGCTCCACTGCGACTATCGAAAACTCGTGCGGCCGTCAATTTCTCCTTTTCGCGTCGACGAGGCGCCCAGCCTTCTCTCGTATCATCCCTCCATATGGTCTGCCCTATACCGCAAGGGCTTTCTTGAGGAGAAGGGCATCACGTTTCGGGAGTATCCCGGTGCGAGCTGGGCGGACAACCCGTTTTTGATCGAGACGCTGTGCCAGGCCAGGATCATCTACTGGGACCGGCCTTACTACTGCTATCGCGAGGAGCTTCCAGAAAAGACAAGGACGGTGTTGCAGACGTCAATGCCCTTTGACCGATGGCATGAGATGACCGACCTGATCGAGAAGCTGGGAGTCACGAGCCCTGAGATCTTGCAGGCGCACTATTTTAGGGGGTTCTGGAACTTCTCCACTGCAATGATCTTCATGGGGTTTGAAAACCCGCTGTTCATCGAGCGCGCCTCAGCCATGTTCTCCCGGATGGACCAGAGCCTCGTCCTTGCGCATCCCCGCTTGCGCCCCGAGCAAAAAGAGAAGTTTCTTAAGGTATTGGGACTTCCTCCCCAGCGCTTCTCGCACCTCCCGCATTACATCCGTCAGTTTGCCTTTTACTGGAGGTCTGTTGGCCCTCGCCGCACGCTTGGCGCGATCGTAGACATGCTGAGAAACTAGCAGATAAAGCTGCCGTCTAAAAAAACGCACGACAGCGCAGGAGCAGGCGCAGGCACATAGCAGCATTGTGTTGCGCCTCGTTGCTTATGAGTAGCGAATGGTGTTGCGCTGCGTAATGTCAGGCTTGCTCTCGGCGGCCTTCGTGCCTGAGCCCTCGGCGCCTTCCCCAGCACGCGCGGCATCGTTGTCTTGCGCTTGTGCCGACTCACTGTCATAAGAATGGTCGGCCTCTGAGTACTGAGGCACCCGGCCCCCTTCACGGGTTGCCGTGCTTGGCGTCACGGCACCGCCATTGGAGACGCCGCCCCCAGAGCCCCCAAGCCCCCCAGGGCCCCCTGAGGGCGTGTGTGCCTCTACGAGCCATCCTCGTCGGGGTCGCTGCGGTTTCAGCGGGGTGTTGGCGCTCTTGCGCCGACGGCGCTCGTTTTGCGGGCGACGTTGACGCAACAAGGCAAGCGCGAAGGTCAGCAGCAGTGGCATGGTGGCAATGAGCGGCAGTGCGAGGCGGATGTCGCCGTTCATGGGCGCCACCAAAAACGAGGCCATGAGGGCGAGCAGGGGAGAGAAGGCAGCAAGAGCGGCGCCCTTGCGCTGCTTGAGCACGAGCACACACGAGAACAGGACTATCCAGACAGCAAAGCCAATATTCGTCGGCAGCGAGAGCGGCGAAAGCATGAACAGGCGCGAGGACTCGTAAACCAGGTTGCGAGGTCCTTCAAGGGCTTCGGGCTGCCCGAACGAGACGCCGGCTGCCCGGTAGAGCTCGCTGATGTCTCCTTGGGAGCCAGGCCCAAGCCGGTTGACATGTGTCCAGGTCCAGGAAGTGTAGGAACCGGGATAGAAGTACGAGTAGCTGTTCGACAGTGTGGCCAAAGCATAGGTGTCCGGGTGACGAAGCCCCATTTGCGCCCAGGCGCCGAGATAGCCTGTCACGGCCGTGCCCGAGGCGTCTTTCTTGAAGGTCTGAGCCACTGGGTCAGCCAGCCCGGCGTTGTAGAGGCTTGGGGCGGCAGACACGTCAAGCACTGCGCCGATCGCAGCTGTCTCTGCGGGTGTCACGTCGGTTGGATGAATGGCGAGGCAGCGGGCGCTCTGCTGAAAAGCAGCAGGCAGCGGGGCCTTGACGCTCGAGACGCTCACTCCCGCCGCAGGCAGGAGGAGCAAGGCTGACACGAGGAAGAAGACTGCGGCAGTTATCCCCATGACCGCCGCCCGTCTTGCCCCAGCATGGCGCACGAACAGGAGGAACGGAGCCGAGAGCAGCAACATGAAGATGCCGCTTTCTCCCACTAACGGCATAAGAAGGGCAAGCACAAAGAAGGCCGGCAACGGCCACTTCTTCTCGAGGAAGGCAGACGGGTTGCGCACCGCCTCCACCATGAACATGACGTACCACGCCGTCAGAGCGGCAAACAGGGTCGCCTGCGACACGCAAAGGGCCCAGCCGGGGAACAACGGGACGAGAGCGAAACCCAGCAGCAGCGCCATGCGCAGGATGAGTGGGGAGCCGAGACGCCGTTGGTAGGCAACGGTCGCTGCCAAGGCAGTTGAGAGCACGGCAGTTTGCAGGAGCACGAACAAGAACAGCCCAAACGACTGTGAGCCGAGCAGCGCGCCAAAGTCCACGAACAGGCCGAGGAGCATGCGATGCAGAAGGGGGCTGTCGGCAGAGACGGCACTGCCGACGGCTGCCTGCGAGACTGCCTCGGACGCCACGACGGGCGAGCCGTGGTACTGAAGCAGCTCGTTGAGGGTGTTGAGCGGGTCAGTGGTCCCGGGGAACAGGACGATAAGGTAAGGAAGCCAGCAAACAAGTATAATAAC
>JAITHV010000056.1 GCA_031279835.1 Coriobacteriales bacterium | reverse complement strand
CCTGTTCGCCAACACCCTCGAGGACTTCGGGATAAGCACCTCGTTCGTCGACGCCTCAGACCTTTCTGCCGTGCAAGACGCCATCAGGCCGAACACGCGCCTCATCTTCGTCGAGACCCTGGGCAATCCCAACTCCACCTTAGTGGACCTCGAGGCTCTTGCCCACGTCGCACATGAGGCAGGCATCCCGCTCATAGTCGACAACACCTTCGCAACCCCCTACCTGCTGCGCCCCTTTGAGCATGGCGCAGACATAGTGGTGCATTCGGCCACCAAGTTCATCGGGGGGCACGGGACCTCCATCGGCGGCGTGATCGTGGACAGCGGCCGCTTCGACTGGGCGGCCAACAACAAGTTCCCAGGGTTGTCTGAGCCCAACCCCTCCTACCACGGCGCCGTGCTGACCGACGTGGCCGGCCCCGCTGCCTACATCACCAAGGCGCGCATCACGCTGTTGCGCGACACCGGCGCAGCGCTCGCCCCGCTCAACGCCTTTCTCTTTCTCCAGGGGCTTGAGACCCTCTCGCTTCGTGTAGAACGCCATGTCGAGAACACCCTCAAGGTCATCGAGTACCTCAAAGGGCATCCCCGCGTCGGGCGCATCAACCACCCAAGCCAGCCCGACCACCGAGACCACGATCTGTATCAGCGCTATTTTCCCAACGGGGGCGGCAGCATCTTCACCTTCGAGCTCATCGGAACGCACGAAGAGGCACGCGAGTTCACCGAGAGCCTCGTCTTGTTCTCGTTGCTTGCAAACGTCGCCGATGTCAAGTCGCTGGTCATCCACCCCGCCTCGACGACGCATTCCCAGCTCTCGCCTTCCGAGCTGCTCGATGCAGGGATCACGCCGACGACCGTGCGCCTCTCCATCGGCACCGAGAACATCGACGACCTCATTGCCGACCTCGATCAGGCCTTCGCGTCATTTGAGTGAGACCGCACGCCCTGTCGTCCTGTCGGCAGGGCAGTATACTGGCGAGTAACAACATGCCGCCCACTTGGGCACGAGCTACCAACAAGGACGCGGCTGGCACCTCTCCCCCATCCCGAGAGGCACCAGCCGCCCGACAACCACGAAAGCGAGACGACATGCCAGTTAACGTGCCCGACGGCTTGCCTGCCATCGAGACGCTCAGCAAGGAGAACATCTTCCTCATGACCGAAGCGCGCGCCCGCACGCAAGACATCCGCCCGCTTGAGATCGCCATCGTCAACCTCATGCCCACGAAGGTAGACACCGAGACGCAGCTGATCCGCCTGCTCTCAAACTCTCCCCTGCAGGTGCACCTCACCCTGGTCTCGATGAGCGGCCATATTAGCAAGAACACCTCAACCGCGCATATGGAGGCGTTCTACATCAGCTCCGACGAGGCGCTCGGCCGTCGCTTTGACGGCCTGATACTCACCGGTGCGCCGGTTGAGACGCTTCCGTTCGACAAGGTTGATTATTGGGACAAGCTCTCAGACCTCTTTGAGTGGTCGCGGTCCAGCGTGTACAGCTCCCTCTATATCTGCTGGGGAGTCAACGCGGCGCTCAAGTATTATTACGGCGTGGAGAAGCGCGTCATGCCTACCAAGCTCTCAGGGGTCTACGAGCTTTCGGCCTACGACCCGGCGAGCCACCTGCTGCGCGGCTTCGACGAGCGCTTCTACATGCCGCAGTCGCGCTATGCGACGGTGCTGCACGAAGACCTTGCCACAACCGGCCTTCACCTTCTGGCCGGCTCTGACGAGGCGGGCGCCGTGGTGTTCTCCCACCCCAAGCACCGCCAGGTATTTGTCACCGGGCATCTGGAGTACGACCTCTACACGCTCGACCGCGAGTACCGTCGCGACTTGGAGGCTGGGCTCGACATCGCCATCCCTTGCAACTACTACCCGGACGACGACCCTTCGAAGCGACCTGTGGGACGCTGGCGCACCTACGCGCATCAGTTTTTCTCCAACTGGCTCAATCACTACGTTTACCAGGAGACGCCGTTTGACTTGAACGACATCAGCAGCGAAATGGTTTACAATTAGACGAGCTGTTCTGGGAAGCGGTAGTTGGTATGTGCCCGACCGTGCTTGTGCGCTCGTCTCGGGCATGCATGGTCTAGTTGCCGCATGGGGCATTGCGGCGGCGCGACGACAATCCTTCCCTTTGCATGAAGTGACCCTGAGCTTAGTGGAGATTTGGCTGCTCGATGAGTGACGATACACGTATGGCGCCCTCTCAGTCTGATGGCTTCGACCTCGATGCCTATTTGGCAAGCTTCGATTTTGACGCTGCGCAGAAACGCCTTGATGACGAGAACGCAAAGCGAGCTGCTCGCTCGGCACAAGGCGCCGAGAAGCCGGGGGTCGGTATCCGCGCGAATGTCGGGCTGCGGCCCAAGGCGGGCGCTGCCGAAGCGGACAAGGACGAGCAGCGCGCACGGCGCACCATTGCCCAGTCTTCCATAAACCCTGACGAGCGCGCGACGCGCCCGTTCACTTCTCGGGATGTCGCCGCTGCTCTCGCAAACGGCCACGAAGACGTGCCCATGGATGCGGACAAGGACGCTCGGACGGCATCAAGCTCGAGGGTTGACAAAAACGCCCGGACGGCATCAGCCGCAAAGCCCGACGAGGCTCATAAGCAGCATGGACTGTCCGCTCGGCCAGAGCGCGCTGAAGGCACTGAGCGCGCTGCGGGCACTGAGCGTGCTGCGGGCACTGAGCGTGCTGAGCAGGCCGAGCAGCCTGTGCGCCGACGGGTCAACCGCCCGCTGCAACCAAGAACGGACGAGCGGGCTGATCAGTCCGAGGCCTTGCCGCGACAACCACGACGCCGAGCAGAACAGCCTCGGCCGTCTGCAGAAGAGGCCAACCAGCCCCGTAACGGACGTCGCGCTGCGCTGCCTTCTCCCCCCGTGACTGCCAAAAAGCCAGCTCCCGAGGAATACCGCGCGCTTGACTATCAAAGCGACCTCTATCATATCCGCGGCGGCGGCACCTCCCAGTCGCGCTCTCCTCTTCTGACTGCGGCCTACGGGCTCATTGTGGTTGCAGGCATCGCTTTTATCACTGTTATTTTATACTATATTATTACTACTCTTAGCTATACTGATGACACAAACCATATCTCGCTGTCTGCCGAGCAGACGCGCGCTGCTGCCGACACGCGGCTCCCTAAGCTTGTTGACCTTGTCGATCGGGACTTCGACGCAGCTGCTGAGGGCTTCCCGTCTGAAGGCGCCGTATTGTTCACGAACGACCACTACCGTTCGGACTCCCCTGACGCCACGGCCACAGGTCGCGAGGTCATCCTGATACCCGGCACAGCCGACGACAGCTTTATAGCTCGCTACTACGCCGGGAACTACAATGCCTACACTCCCCAGGAGCTTCAAGACCACTTCAACGGCTCTTGGGTGCTCGACATGACGCGCGGCGACCTCGGGAGCCTCTTCAAGGTCAGGTACGTAAACCTCAACACCGTCGGCATCACCGACGAGATGGCCCTGTTCGCTGCTCAGCAGGAGCTGACTGGCAACGGAGTCACCGTGACCGCACAGGGAACCGACCCACGCGGCAACACGGTCATGCAGGGCAAAAAAGAAGTTGAAGAGAGAACCTACTACTGGAAGATCGCAGCGTGTCGCTTCAATGAGGTGTACACCGTCAAGAAGATCCCTGATAATGCGGTCTACCTGAGCTGCACGGTAGCGACCTATGACTTTTATACCGGCGGAGACGAGATAACGCCCGTTCAGTAGCCCAACGGGTGTTGGCAGCGGGGCAGCAGTTGAGCGGCTTACACTGCTGACAGTTCTAACTGCCAGCAGACAGTGTCGGTATTGACGTCACGCATGCGGCGAGGCACCGGCTGGCTCAATGCGAATGGCCACCGCAGGATCCGAGATGACGCAGCGCTCGACGCACAGGCCGCAGCCCACGCAGGCGTCAGAATGTATCACCGGCTCAAAGACCGCGTGGCGGTCGTCCCCCTCGCGCAAGGAGTACTTGATGGTCACCGCCTCGTCCTTGAGCGGGCAGACCCGATAGCAGACCTCGCAGCGCATGCCGCGCAGCGCGATGCACAGCTCGCGGTCGATGACCGCCACGCCCATGCGCACGTCTGAGCGCTCGGCGATGTCGCGCAGCGCCCCGGTGGGACACGCTGCCACACAGGGGAAGTCCTCGCAGAGCCTGCATGCGCCTTCGCGCGCCTCGATGCACGGCGTGCCCGCATGCTCGCCCATCACCGATGGCGCGGCCTTTACCACATGATAAGGACACGCGAGCGCGCACTTGCCGCAGCGCACGCATCGCGCGAGCAAGTCTGCCTCTGAGGCCGCTCCCGGCGGGCGCAACAAGAAGCCGCCTTCTCCCAGCAGCTCAAGAACCTGCCAGCCGGCCACAAAGCCTGCCGCCACCTTGACTATGCGCGCCATGACGCTCATCCCCTACCTTTCGTCTCCTGGGTCTTGCGCTGCGTCGTCTTCGCAGGCCGCTTCTTTTGGGGCAGCCGCAGGTGCAGACTTGCGATACAACAGCGCGGGACCGCCAACGCCAAACGAGAGCACCCGGACCGGGCAAGCCTCAATGCAGCGCCCGCAGAGCATGCAGTCGCCAGCTGTCACGCTGCCTGCAGTCCCCGCAACCGTTCCATCCAGTATGCGGGGGTCTGCAAGGCATGCGCGCTTACAGGCCTCGCAGCCAGTGCAGCCCTCACGGACAGCGACACGCACAAGGCCGACGCTGCCGATCGCCTCGTAAAAGCCCCCGAGCGGGCACAGGCCCCTACACCAGAGCCGGTCGGTAAAAAACAGCTCGACGGCGACCAGCGCCACAAAGAGCCACAGCCCCACGCCTACTCCGTACGCAAACAACCGCGGCAAGAAGGCGACGGGCGAGAGCAGCTCGAACACCGGAAGCCCGGCGAGCGCCGAGGCCGCGAGCACCAGCCCGCCCGCGACTGTCTTGCTGTGGCGCGGCAACGGATCGCGCAGAAGGCGGCCTCGCGCGATCTTCGTTTTTTTGCCTATCCAGTTAGCAATTTCTGAAACAAGCCCGAACGGACACAGCCACCCACAAAAAGCACGCCCACGCACGAGCGCATAAAAAGCAGCGATGAGGCCGGCGCTGGCCGCCAGCCCCGCGCTCGGGACCGCCCGCGACGCCGCTATGACCTCAAACGCAGCGAACGGGTCGCTCAAGACCAAGGTCCCGCGCGTGGTAGACGAAGACAAAGTGCCGAAGAACACGCCCTCGCCAGCGACCGTGCCGTTTAGTGCGGCATAGGCGCCCGCGAGGGCGAAGGCCGCGAGCGCGGCGCATTGCACGCCGTGTCGCAGCCAGCTTGTTGTTCTCCTGCCAGCCATGGGTCTCAGCCGCCTAGGGCTGCTCGTCCTCGAAGTTGCAGTACACGAGGCTGAACGTCGTCACCCCGTCAAGACGCGTGATCTCAACCGCCCGCTCGTAGGTGGCGTCAAGCGACGCGGCCTCGATGCTGACGACGAGCTGGCCGTGCTCGACCCCATGTACCTCGACGCCGTCATAACAGGCGAGCCGCGCCTCGACCTCTTCGAGGCGCCCGGGCTCTATTGACGCAAGATAGCTCGAGATGACAACCGGCTTTTCATCCATGCTGCTAGGCCTTCTCTATACGCACGCAGGTCTTCTTGTAGTCAGGCTCCTTTGAGAGCGGGCAGTAGTAGTCTTCCACGGCCAGGTTAACCAGGTTCTCCTCCACAAAGAAGGGAGCGAAGCAGGTCCCCGGACCAGGCTCGGTGCGCCGGGCGGTCGAGGCCTTGATCTCGAACTGCCCGTGACGAGACGTGACGCGCACCAAGTCGCCGTCTTTGATGCCAAGCCGCTGGCAGTCCTCGGGGTTCATGTCGAGCAGCGCCTCAGGCAAGGCACGGTCGAGCTCGGGCACGCGGCGTGTCATCGAGCCGGTGTGCCACTGCTCAAGCAGGCGGCCGGTGCACAGCCAGAAGGGGTACTGGTCGTCCGGCTGCTCGGCGGGCGCCTCGTAGGGCCGAAACACCGCCGAGGGCTTTTGGCCGGCGGACTTGTAGAAGCTGATATTGCCTGCGAGGCCCTTCTTGCCGTATGCCGCGATGCCCACTTCGTCAAAGCCCTCAGCCTGCGATCCGTCGGCAAAGCGCCAGGTGGTCGGAAGCCATGTGCCGTTGACCTCGCGCACCGGCCAGGTGAGCCCGTTGTGCTCCAAGTAGACGTCATAAGGGGCAAGCTGCTTGTTCTCCATCTTGAGGCCGGCGTCGAACTGGCCGCCCTCGTTCGAGTTAATGGCGGCGGCGGCCGGCTTGAGTGAGGGGTTCGAGAAGATGCGGTATTCCTCGAACAGACGGCGGTTGATCTCGCGGTCGTCGCCGGAGAAGTCGTCTTTATCCTTATCCCAAATAAACCCAAAAAGGTGATCAAAGGCAGGGGCGCCGCCGATCTGCGTGCCGTCGAGCACGCGCCGCGCCACCTGGAGGAATATCCAGACGTCCCACTTCGCCTCGCCCGGCGGGTCTACCGCCTTCTCGAAGACGGCCGTGCGGCGCTCGGCGTTGCCGAACTGGCCCTCGCGCTCCACCCACATGGCGGCGGGCAGCACCACGTCGGCATACTGGGTCGAGAGCGTGGGGTACACCTCGTTCACGACGATGAAGGTCTTGAAGACTCCCTGGTACTCGGGCGACTTGCCCAGGAAGCGCGTGAGGTTGGGAAGCGACGCCGCCCAGTTGTTCGAGGCGGTCCAGAGGAAGTCGATGTTGCCCTTCGACATCTCGCGGAAGATCCGGATCGTGTGAAAGCCCGGGTCCTGGATCGCGTCAAGGTAGCCGCTCGGCAGGTCCCAGACCGCCTCGGTGTACCGGCGGTGCTGCGGGTTGTTGACTACGAGGTCGGCAGGCAGCCGGTGCGCGAACAGCCCCACCTCGCGCGCCGTGCCGCAGGCGGTGGGCTGGCCGGTGAGGGAGAACGGCCCGCTGCCCGGCTTGCAGATCTTGCCGGCGAGCAGGTGGATGTTGTAAATGCAGTGGTTCATCCAAGTGCCGCGCGTGTGCTGGTTTACGCCCATAGTCCAAAGCGACATGATTCTCTTGTCCGGGTCGGCGAACAGCCGGGCGAGCTCTTCTATGTCGGCAGCCGCAACACCCGAGAGCTCGGCGGCGTAGTCGAGCGTGTAGGTGCTCATGCGCGCGGCAAAAGCCTCGAAGTCCACCGGCGTCACGTCGTTGACCGTCTTGCCCACGTCGCTTCCGTCATAGCCGTCCTCGTAGGCATGCCCGATGTTCTCGGCCCCCACCTTGAACTGGACGTGGTCCGCGACGAACTGCTTGTCGTACAAGTCGTTTTGGATAAGGTAGTTGCTGATCGCGTTGGCGATCGCCAGGTCGGTTCCCGGGCGAAACACGAGCACCTTGTCGGCGGAGGCAGAGGTGCGAGTCTTGAGCGTGGTGATGTCGAAGTGCTGCACGCCCGCGCCCGCGATCTTGCGCGCCGTCAGACGCGAGTACAAGACCGGGTGCGCCTCAGCCATGTTTGCTCCCCAGGTCACAAAGACGTCGGCCTCGTCGAGGTCGCTGTACGACCCGGGCGGCTCGTCGGTCTGGAACACGTTCATGAAGGCCACGACGGCGCTCGCCATGCACAGGCGCGCGTTCGGGTCGATGTTGTTGGAGAGAAGCCCGGCCTTCCAGAACTTAGCGAGCGCATAGCCCTCGGTTATCGGCTGCTGGCCAGAGCCCCAAAACGCAATGCGCTTCTTGTCTGCCTCCCAGGCCGTCTTGAGTTTGTCGGCCACCAAGTCGAGCGCCTCTTCCCAGGTGGCCTCGCGCAGTCCGCCCGTCGTTCCCTTGGTAGTGGCGTCGTCACGAACAAGCGGCTTGGTGAGACGGTCTTCTCCGTAGAGGATTTTGGCTAAGTGCAGGCCTTTGATGCAGTTGAGTCCCTTGTTCGACGCGTTGTCGGGGTCGCCCAGGACCGAGGCGAGCCTCCCGTTCTTCACCTCGCAGATGACTCCGCAGCCGGTGCCGCAAAAGCGACAGACTGACTTGAACGTCCCCGACTTCGCGGCAGTCACGCCGCCAGGGGCGCCGCCTTGTGGCGCGCATCCCGCGAGCGCGCCTGCAGCGGCGACGGCAAGCGAGACCGCGCTTGCCTTGATGAACGAGCGTCTTGACAGCTCCATAGTACCTCTCCTTCTTCTTCACGACCGTGCTGCTTGCAGAGTGCTTTCGTGCGTCTGTTCGTGCGTCAGTTCGTGCGACTATCGCTCGATGGTAATCTGTTTTTTGCACAATTGACTTGACACAGGTCAAATACCGACACGCACGACTGCTATAGCATCAAAGCATCGAGAGTGGGAGTATCAGTCCATGAGAAAGGAGGGCTTATGAAACGCAAGAAAAGAATGCTTGTCTGTACGACGGTGCTTGTTTTGCTGATCGCAGGAGCGATTGTCGCTGGCTGTGCCCAACAGCCGAGCACCCCGACGATTGAGAAGCCCGAACCAAACGAGTACGGTGTCATCGTCGCTGCCCAGTGGAAGGAGACGTACCCTGACATTTATGCCTCGTATGAGATGAACCGTCAGAACACGTCTCGCGTCTCGTATATCGAAGAAGACCCCTTCATCGTCACACTGTATGACGGGATGGGGTTCTCAAAGGACTATACGTCTGCCATTGGACACCCATACACTCTTGAGGATGTCGCAGCAACGGCGCGTCCCCACAAGCTCGCACAGTGCATCACGTGCAAGTCGCCCGAGATGACCGCCATGGTCAACGCTCAGGGCGATTCGGTGTACGCGATGGAGTTCGACGAGGTTTACAGCAAGCTCACTGAGCCAGTCAGCTGCTACAACTGCCATGAGAACACCGGTGACGAGCTTGTCATCACGCACAAGTACCTCTCGAAGGCGCTTGGCTCTGACGTGTCGAAGGTCGATCCCAAGACAGCGGCATGCGGCCAGTGCCACAACGAGTACTACTTCGATGCCACCAGTAAGGCGACTACCCTGCCCTGGACCGGTCTTTCAGCCATGACCCCTGACGCAATCCTCGCCTACTACAACAATTTGAACTTCGTAGACTTCACGAACACCATCAGCGGCACCGGCATGATTAAGGTGCAGCACCCTGAGTTCGAGACCGTGCTGGGCGCCGGAGGCAAGGCGCAGTCCATGGGCGGCTTCAGCTGCGCTGACTGCCACATGGGCACGGTTGAGAAGAGCGCGGGCTCGAGTTATGTCTCACACAACTGGCAAAGCCCGCTCAAAAACCAGCAGCTGATTGAGAACAAGTGCAGCTCGTGCCACAGCAACCTTGCCACTGAGGTCGCCGCAATCCAAAAGAAAGTGACCGAACGCGAGACGGCCATCGGGCTAAAGCTTGAGGACCTGACCCGGAAGATCGGTGCCGGGGCGGCCGATGGCAGCAAGTCTGAAGAGGAGCTCACCGCGCTGCGCTCACTGTTGCGCGACGCGCAGTTCTACTGGGACTTCTGCTATGTGGAGAACAGCGAAGGCGCTCACAACTCCACCATGGCAAACCAGCTGTTGGACAAGGCCGAGCAACGCGTCGACCAAGGTCTCGCCTCGTTCGCCTAACCTGAGATGATGGGCAGCACCCGCGCTTAGCATTGTTACGGTAAGCCCCTGACCCTTCTCGATGCAGACACCCCGGGTCCTCCTCCCGGGGTGTTGTGCTTTTAGGGGTATGCTTTTGGCTTCTTGTCACCCCGCCCTCCCTCCTGTCGCCCCGCACTCGATGCGGGGCCTCTTGCTCTCGGCTGGTTGTGTCATCCCGGCCTTGAGCCTGTCATCCCGGCCTTGAGCCTGTCATCCCGGCCTTGAGCCTGTCATCCCGGCCTTGAGCCTGTCATCCCGGCCTTGAGCCGGGATCTC
>JAITHV010000052.1 GCA_031279835.1 Coriobacteriales bacterium | reverse complement strand
CTTTCTGTTCCGTGCGTGCCCGGTGCGTTGTTGGGATCCTAGCGCGGCGTCGGGCACCGCGGCGCATGGCACTGCGGCATCAGGCACCGCCGCGCCGGGCACCGCCAAGCCGGGTGCCGACAAGCCGGGCACCACCGCGACGGGCACTGCCAGGCCGGGTGCCGACAAGCCGGGCACCCCAACACCCCTGCGTGTTACCGCCGAACGCATAGGCCCCGAGCTGCTGGCGCGCCTAATGAGTCTCACGGCCGTGCAGGGCCAGGTGCTCTGCGCGTTGTTCAGGCTGGCGTCAGACGAGGGCGCCAGCCTGACCGACTGCGAGGATTTGCAGGCGGTGGTGAGCTTTGCCGCCGCCCACGCGGAGCGCTTAGTCCCGCGTTACGGTCACATGTCGCCTCAGACTCTTGCCGTCATCCAACGCGCAGTGTTGCACCTTGAGACCCAAGGCGCAGGGTCCCTTCTCGGTGCGCCAGCGCTCGATGTAGGCGACTTCGTCACACAAGACAGCAAGGGGCATGGCATCGTCAATATCATCGATTGCGTCGAGCTGTCGCAAGCCCCCTTCGCCTACGCAGCACTCATGCTCTGCCTGATGCGCGAGCTTAGGGAGCGGCTGCCCGAGGTCGGGGACGCCCCCACGCCACGCCTTGCGTTCTTTGTTGACGAGGCGCACACGCTCTTCAAAGACGCGCCCGCAGCGCTTCTCTCGGATGTCGAGCGCACCGTGCGCCTCATCCGCTCCAAAGGCGTCGGCATCTACTTTGTCACGCAATCACCGAGCGACATACCCGGGCCTATTCTTGCGCAACTCGGCAACCGGATATACCACGGCATGCGCTCGTTCACCGTTGATGATCAAAAGGCGTTGCGTGCCGCCGCCGCCGGCTTGCGGCAAAACCCCCTGCTGGACGCGACCTCCACCCTCGGCGAGCTGCGGCGCGGGGAGGCCCTCATTAGCCTTCTAGACAAGGACGGCGCTCCCTCGATCGTCGAGCGCGCCGAGGTGCTCCCTCCCCGGTGCCGCCTTGAGGTCGCCGCCTACCCGGCAGGACCTCCTGTAATCCACAATAAGGATATAGGCATGGATAAAAACACACACGATCTTGACGACATCACCGCAGCCAAGCACGCGCTGGCAGCAGCCAAGCCCCCTGTTGCCAAAGCTGGATCGCAAAGCGTCAAGGGGCAGGGGATAAAGGAGAAGCCGCGCCCGAGCCTTTTCCACGACCTTCAAGACATAGCACAGGCTGTGCAGCGCATCTCGGCGGCGAGCCCACTGGAAGACCTGCTATTGCCGGCGGCGCGCAACGCGGCCGACGCGCTCTTGGACGGTGCCTTCAGGCGGGCCGAGCAATTGGCGCACGCGCGCAAGCGCTCTGAGAAGTCGAGACAAGCAAGACAACACCCAGCAAAAAACAACAAGCCCAAAAGAAAGAGGCGCACATGAACAACAACAACACCAACACCATGAGCACAACGAACGCATCTTGCACCATGATGACCCCAAGCGGCACGTCCCGCACGTCCCGCACGTCCCGCAACGCAAAGAAGATCATGGCAGCCGGTATGGTGGCGCTCGCCCTCGCGGCTGCAGCGGTGGTCTGCCTGCCCATCATCTTGGGGAGCAGCCTGGTGCTGGCTGCCGATATTGCCCCCGAACCCGAACCCCCGTTCGCCCCCGACTCCGCCCCCGAACCCGATCCCGCTCCCGCACCGTCGGCACCCACGCCACCCACGACCGTCACTAAAGGCGTTGTTCTCGACACCACGACATCCACCGATGCCCAGTTTTGTGAGTCGGTGCGCGCAAGCCTTGTCGACGAGCTCACCAACTGGGGTGGCGATCCTCCTAACAATGACAGCATCGCAAACGGCGTCGAGGCCCGCCCCGGCCTCGAGCTATGGCTGTTCCTCGTGGGGGACAATCCCTCAAAGACTTATACGAGCCCCCACCTGCATCTGACTCTACCACCGGTCATGGCGCTCCCGGCACGCCCCGCGCTCACCGACGACGACGTGCTTGAGGCAACCCACGAATGGAACAAGCAGAGAAAGGCCTACGAGGCTGAACGTGACCGGTACCTCAAGGCATGCGACGAGGCAACAGCCGCGCTGCAGGCGTGGGTCCTCTATACCGAGCAGAACAGCGGCATCCACAGCACCGTGACCGCGCTCAGGCTGGCCATGGCGCAGGGCGGTGACGTGCTTATCGCATCCGACCTTAAGAACAATCAAGACGCGCAAGTGACCGGCGGCATGGAGGGCTCGCGCGTCTATGTGATCCAGTCGAACCCCTTCGGTGATCTTGCGCTCGCAGAATCGCTCTACCGCGACACTGTAGACTATCTGCGCACAATGGGGGTCGACGAGGGCAACATCAAGCACTACTACGACGCGCGTGCCCCCGAGGCCGTGGCCGCGTTCATGCGCGGTCTTTGAGCGAGAGTCAGAGAAAGGATCATCATGATAGAGCACGCACTAATCGCCGCCGCATTCATCTTGATTGCCGCCGCACTCGTTTGGGCGTCTTCGCCCGCGATCAGCAAAACAATGAAACGCGCCGCCGCACGGAGTGCCGAGAGAAGCGCGCTTGATAGAGAAGACCGTGACCGTCAGCGGCTCAGCCGCGCGGCTGCCGAAGAGAGGCTCCGCACGATGCGCGCCACCGAAGAGGAGCGGCTGAGCGAACGCGCGAAACGCAGCCCGCTCGACTTTATCCGCGCCTTCATGTGCCGCAACCTGCAGGCCACCGTGAGCATTGAGGGAGCAGTCGAGCTTGCGACGGGACGCCTCGCACAGGCCAACAGCGACTTAGACGCACTCACTGCAGAACTGCCCGACCAGCAGCCGCCCACGGTTCGCGACTATGTGGTTCAAAGCATCGCGACTGCAAGCTGGGTGGTCCTTGCCCTGGTTCAGGGCGGGCTTGTTGCCTGGGTCCTCTTCGCGTTGACGGGCAACCTCATGGTCACCCTGCTCGGCACGGTCGTCATAGTCGCTGTGCTCGAGGCGCCGGGGCTTCTCCTCGGCGTTTTGCGCAGCAAGCGGCTCGGAGGCAGAATCGAGGAGGGCGCCATGCGCCTTGGCATGATAGCGCTCGGACTTGCGATGGCGGTGTTTATCGCCGTGATGGCTTTTATGGCGGGATACCGCGCCGAGGTTGTCAACCAGCCCGAGGTCACGCGCGCCCGGGCCAGCCAGATTGTGGCACAGGAAGACAACGACAGCTACACTCTGGCCGTCGCCAGAGAGGTCGAGGCGCAGGCGGCCGACAAGATCCGGCGCGAGAGCATCATATTCGGGGTAATTGAAGGCGGCGTTTGCGTGTTTGAGACTCTGCTGGCGCTGTTTATCCCCTCGTTCTTCGTCTCACGCGCGTTTCGACGCCGTGCTGCTGCTCAGCGGGCAGCTTCCGATGGGCTGGACGCGGCCGAGCTGCAAAAAGGCGCCTACTACGCGCTCAAGGAGTCGGAGCTGGCCCAAGAGTTTGTGATCCACGGGCTGGACCTCTCGCTTTTGGAGTTGATCAGGCGCGACGGCAGGCTCGTGCTGTTTCCCGACACATTGGATTTAAATATAGCAATAGGAGACTATAAAAACTTGGAGTCAGAAGAACAGGTTCCGTGTTAGTCCGAGGTTTATGCTCCGCGTGCGCGAGTCCTGGTTCAATGGAGCAGTAGTTAATGGCACTTAACCAGCGAAAGGAAACGACCATGAGCTATACGTGGAACGTCAGGGTCGACTTGAGCAAGTGCAAGGTCGGCCCCCTAACCGCAAAAAGCTTCACTGTGTGCGCGAGCAGCGCCCTTGAGGCCGAGCTGAAAGTGCGGGAGGTGATGGACAAGAACGCAAAGTGGCGCTACTACCAGGTCACAGGTGTTGTTCCTGTGGAGCCTGTGCCCAAAGGCCTGCGGCGCAAGGACCTGCGTGTGGCGGAGCGCCGCGACCGCAATAGGCGCAGCCGCGACCAACTTTACTGCCGTAAGGAGCTTGTCCGTCGTCCAAGGGCGTGGTCGAGACTGCATCCGTCAGACGACCTTTCGGGACCGTGGCTGTCAAGGCGCCACGCCGGGTAGCAAGCTGGCAGCAAGCCGGGTAGCGCAAGACCCCGCGCTAGGTGCGGGGTCTTGCTGCGAGCCACGCTCAGCCGTCATTCTGATCGCGGGTCTGTGAAGTGATTAAGAAACCTCTCAACGTGCCTGAAACCTAGGGAGGTTTCGCATCTGCATTGACCTGTGTCTGCGCCTTGCAGCTTGTTTTCGGGAAATGACGCGCCATAAAGGCGGCAGTGCCCTTGGCAGTAAAGCTGTGATACCATAGGGACTGCAGAACCGACCAACGTGCCATAAAGTACTAGGGTTTGACACGGCTTCGGCAAACATAGAGGTCAGCAGCGCAAAAATGAGCACCCTGTTGTACCTTGAGAAGGCCTGACAAAGGCATTGAAACTTTTTTCTCATCATAGCTTATGCCGCTGATGACATCGTTGTACCTTGAGAAGGCCTGACAAAGGCATTGAAACTCTGGACGTTAAAGAAAACTTGCACTTCCTATACCCACGTTGTACCTTGAGAAGGCCTGACAAAGGCATTGAAACCCTCCGACTAGCCCCCTACTGCCCTCTGGGAATTGTTGTACCTTGAGAAGGCCTGACAAAGGCATTGAAACTTTGTCGAGGACGCTATAGCGATTGCGCGCACCAGGTTGTACCTTGAGAAGGCCTGACAAAGGCATTGAAACGCTGTTCAGCCGACTCCTTCGGCACTAGTGGCGTCGTTGTACCTTGAGAAGGCCTGACAAAGGCATTGAAACGAATGATGACCGAACGAATCGATCTAGCGCCAATCGTTGTACCTTGAGAAGGCCTGACAAAGGCATTGAAACCCAAACCAGTAGCTCCGGAATCAACCACGTTATTTTCCCGGTTGCAACTTGAGAACGCCTGACAAAGGTGATTCTGTTGTCCTGTCATCGCGGGCTTGACCCGCGATCTCGCTGCTAGCCACGCAGGATCGCAACAAGAGATCCCGGCTCAAGGCCGGGATGACAGAACGGGTCGCTGCCCCGCCCTTCTCCCGCAACGTGGTACCATAAGACACCAGCGCCACACACGAGGCCAAGGGCGAGCAGGGAGAGCACAGGGCATGAGCGACAGTCTGACCAGCCGCGCAAAATCTAGAAAACCGCAGCACCGGCAGCGTGCGTCACAGCTGCTGCAGCGGTACTTTCTCTTCTTCTTCCTAGCCGCGGTCGTCGGCTTTGTGTACGAGTTCCTGTTGGACAACCTGTACTATCAGCATCCGTACACGCTGCAAGGCCCGCTGCACGGCCCTTGGCTCGTGGTGTACGGCGTGGGCGGTGTGGCCATCGTCGCCCTGGTGAACGGCCTGCGCCTCAAGCAGCGCAAGGTCATGGCGGGCAGGCTCAACCTCATGCCGCTGGTGTTGTTCGTCGTGATGTTCTTCGTGTTCGGGGTCGTGGAGTACGTCGCCCACTACGTTCTCGACACGTTTTTCGACTTTCGGCCTTGGGACTACCAAGACAAGCCCTTCAACCTCAACGGGAGAACCTGCCTTGAAGACGTGCTGCGCTTCGCGCTCGTCGGGCTTGTCTGCCTCTACACGATCGTCCCTCTCGCCGAGAGGCTGTTCGTGCGCTTGGGCCCCACAAGGACCCGGACGCTGTTCTTTGCGGTCGCTGCGGTCTTTTTGGCCGACTGCCTCTATTCGCTCTTCAACCCCCTGAGACCCTGACGTCGGCGCATGGCAGACGAGCTGCTCAAGCTGGGGCCTTATCGTTGGATCGTGCTGAGACAGACGGGCGACGCAATGCTGCTTGTTACCAGCGGCATCATCGAACAACGGGCCTACCACGGCTCCAAGGTCCCTGTGACATGGGAGACCTGCACGGTGAGGCGTTATCTGAACGAAGAGCTGTGGCGCGAGGCCTTCTCCTATAATGAGCGCCAGCGCGTGCTGCTGACGTGCGTCGAGAACGCAGACAACCAATGGTTCAACACGCCCGGCGGCAACGAGACCGAAGACCGGCTCTTCTTGCTGAGCCTTGCCGAGGTCGTCACGTTGTTTGGCGACAGCGGGCAACTCGTCGGCAAAAACCCGAGAAGCAAGCTCTTCATAAACGACTCGTTCAAGCAGGGGAGAATAGCGATGCGCGGCGCGACGAGGGCGCATTGGTGGCTGCGCTCGCCGGGGCTGCGCGAGACATGCGCTGCCGACGTGTTTCCGGGCGGTGCCGTCCATGTCGGCGGACACCACGTGACCAACGTTGCCATGGGCGGCATTCGTCCCGCCCTCTGGCTGCGTGTATGACCGGGGTCCGTGACACCGGGGTCGGATCCCGCTGTCAACTTTAACGTGACACCGGGGTCAACGTGACACCGGGGTCGGATCCCGCTGTCAACTTAATACGTAGGCGCAACACTATCCAATCGAAGGCAGGGATGACTCATTATGTATGCTATTGCTGTTGTGGGAGCACCGTGTAGCGGCAAGACTCACTTCACCAGCTCGTTCACGCTTGAGGGCTGGTTGGTGATTCGTACCACGGAGATTTCGAGCATGGTAAGGAAGTGCGGGTACATTGCAGTGCAAGAAGATGAGTGCATTCAGCATGCCTTGACGGTCACAAGGATGAACGAGATGCTCGAAGACCACTTCTTCTCCCTATTCGCGTCATCGCCAAAGACTGTCGTTCTCTGCGACAACGGCCTTGCCACGAGCTTTGCGTTTTGCTCGGCAGACGTACTTGCGGCCAATGGCTATTGTCTAGAAGAGTCTGTTGCTCGCTATGACTGCGTCATCCAGTTTTTGCTGCCGAAGCATGAGTCTCTCTACAACCACTATCGCACAAACAACCCCGCACGCACCGAGAACTACCAGGAGTCGCTCGCGCTTCAGGCTACCTTGGGGCAGATATGGTCCCGGCACGCAAACTACCACGTAGTGGAGTTCCAGGAGAAAGTTGACGACAAGATGCGCGAGGCCACCACTATCGTCGCGAACGCCATAAAACGTGGCACCGGGGTCGGGTCCCCCTGCCGCGTTCCCCCTGACACGCTTCGACCACGCCGTTAGGCTTTTCCCAAGGACTCGAGCAGCTCGCTCACTGCGAGCCATTCCTCTTCAAGCTCCTCAGACTGCTTCTTGAGCTTTTGCTGCTGTGTGCCAAGACCCACGAGGGTTTCATAGTCCGAGGGGTCTGCTTCGTGCATGAGCCCGGTCAGTGCCTTTGTCTGATCGTTAAGCGTGCGCAGCCTGCGCTCGACGAGGGCTAGCTGCTTCTTGAGCTGGCGGGCGACGTTGCCGGTCTTGGCAGGTTTTGCAGGCTGGTCCGCTCGGGCACGATGTCCCTCGACACGCATGTTGCCTGCATGCTGGGCGGCAGCAAGCTGGTGGAGGTACTCGTCCACTCCTCCGGGTAGGTGACGCAGCGTTCCGCCAATGAGCGCGTACTGGTCGTCGGTGACCCGCTCAATGAGGTAGCGATCATGGCTCACAAGGATGAGGGTGCCCGGCCATGTGTCGAGCAGTCCTTCGACGAGAGCGAGCATGTCGGTGTCGAGGTCGTTTCCGGGCTCGTCCAAAACGAGCACGTTTGGCTCTGCGAGCAAGGTCAGCAGCAACTGCAGGCGTCGCCGTTGGCCGCCGGAAAGGTCGCAGACACGCGAAAGCAGGTGCTCGCGCGAGAAGCCGAGGCGCTCGAGGAGCTTCGTGGGGCTGAGCTCCTTTCCGTCAATCGGATACGTGGTCTTGTAGCCTGCAAGCAGCTGGCGCACCTGCTCGCCCTCAAACGGCGCGAGCTCCTCAAGACGCTGCGAGAGAGAGCCAAACTGCACGCTGGCGCCGATCTTGACTCGACCAGTCGAAGGCTCGAGCGTCCCATCAAGCAGGCGCAGCAGGCTGGTCTTTCCCGCGCCGTTGGCACCGAGGATGCCGACGCGCTGACCAGGTCCCAGGCTCCAGTCTAGTTGGTCAAGCACGGTCAGCTCGCCATAGCGCACACTGGCGCCCATGAGGTCTATCACCTGCTTGCCGAGCCGCTTCATCGCAACGCGCGAGAGCTCGAGCGTATCGCGCAACGGCGGCATGTCGGCGATAAGGGCACGGGCCGTCTGCACGTGGAACTTTGGCTTGGTGGCGCGCGCCTGGGCCCCGCGCGAGAGCCAGGCAAGTTCGCGCCGCAAGGCGTTTTGGCGTCGGCGCTCTGCGCTCTCGGTTGCTTGTGCGCGCTTCACGCGCTGTAGGATATATGCGGAGAAGCCGCCCTCAAACGGCTCTACGCCGCCGCTGTGCACCTCCCACATTGCTGTGCAGACCTCGTCGAGAAACCAGCGGTCATGGGTGACGACGAGCAGTGCGCCAGCGTCAGCCTGCCAACGCTGTTGCAGGTGCGCGGCAAGCCATGTTATTGCCTGTAGGTCGAGGTGGTTGGTTGGCTCGTCGAGCATGAGCACGTCGCACGGCGCGATAAGCAGGCGCGCAAGGTCCACACGGCGGCGCTGCCCTCCCGACAGCTCGCCAACTGGCCCGTCCCAGGGCAGGTCGGCAAGCAAGGCGTCGATAATGTCGCGAGAAGCACGATCGGCAGCCCATTCGTGCTCGGGCACATTGCCCACGACTGCCTGTGCCACGGTCAGGCGGTCGTCAAGCAGGTCTGACTGGCTCAGGCGCCCGATGCGCAAGGCACCTGGCCGACCCCTGCCGCCGCGCTGTGTGACCTCGCCTGACGTGGGAGCCACGCTCCCGTCAAGCAGGCCGAGCAGCGAGGTCTTTCCGTCGCCGTTGCGTCCTACGATCCCGATGCGACCACCGGTGTGCACCCCCAGCGTGACGCCTGCAAACACGCGCTTTGCCGGGTATTCGAGCACAAGGTCCTTGCAATTGATAAGAACCGTCATGCCGGTGTCATTTCGTTGGCGGAGGGCAGTATGGTTCGCCCAGTCATAAGCTGTTCAAATCGTACGCTACTCGCCCTTCTTCACTTTCTGGATAAGCTTCTTGATAATAACTCCGACTATGCCCCCGAGGATCAAGAGCCCAAAAACGACGCCGACGGCAGCAGCAATTGCGGGAATCCACGGTTCGCTGGTCTCCGGCACGCCGGAAGCAGTCTTCACCCCACCGACGTAATAATCGTAGTATTTTGTTTCGGGATGGAGAAAGCTCGTAATCATGATGAACACAATGCCGGCATCCAAGAAGGCAGGTATCATAAACACCAGGTACCAGCCGAGCTGGTCTTTTTTGTTGAAACATATTGCCTTTGCTGCCAAAGCGACTGCGATGAGACCTAACAGTGCCATTGCAGTGATAAGTGCAGTCACTACTGTCGTTTCGTCGTGCATGGCATCCCTAAATCCATTAGACCGTATCAGACAACCCACTATTCAGAGACGATCTGAAGACCTCATAAGGGCCCCTATAGATCAATGTGGTCAAGTCTAACATACTGTCGCCATGCCGGTCTTAGGCGGGGGCTGACCCTCCTTATCCGATCTAGATATCCCTTAATGATAAAATATTTATGTTCTCTTAAGAAATAATATAATGACTTATAGTATACTGATCATAGCAATATAGCAAGTATTGAATGGGTAAACCAAAGACTAAGGAGCCCGACATTCCAAGAAAGCCCCGACAAATAAGCCCAACCGGCATTTACCACGTGATGTTTCGCGGCGTGAGTCGTTGCCACATCTTTGAGGATACAGAAGACTACTTAAGGATGCTTCATATTCTTGGTGTCGTTAAGACCGAGCTTGACGTCAAACTCTTGGCCTACTGCTTGATGGATAATCACGCTCACTTGATGCTTTTAGAAGACGAGCCTGGGCGCTTGCCGCTATTCATGCAAAAAGTGCTCGTAAGCTATGTCGGCCGGTTCAACCGAAGACACGATCGGTGTGGAACGCTTGTAGAGAGCCGATATAAAAGTGAGTGCGTAGCAAGTGAAAGATACGCGCTCGCACTTATCCGCTACATCCACTTGAACCCGCTGGTTGCTGGCGTCGCCAACACAGTGGCTGACTACGCATGGAGCAGCTTTAAGGATTATATGGGCACGTCAAGTCCTCTCGCTGACACCTCAACAGCCTTAGCTATACTATCGCCTGATGAGGTCCAGGCGCGTGATCTATTCGCGGACTTGCATAGTGTCGGACAACTCGTAGAAATGCATGCACGGGAACACAAGAGACCGACAGAAGAGCAGTTGCGACTGAGCATGACCGAGGCATTGCATGGTTGGCGCGGGGGTGACGAAGCGCCCGCACTGAGTGACATTGTCTCGCTTGACAAGCGAACGCGAAATGAGGCATTGGGGGTGCTAAGGGCACATGGTTTTTCGATCAGGCAGTTGGAACGAGCAACGGGTGTGTCTCGAGGCATTGTTGCAAATTGCCACAAAAGGTGACAGCGTGATCCAGTTGACAGCGGAGTTGACAGCGGAGTTGACAGCGGGATCCGACCCCCTTGTCACGTTGCCGCAAAAGTTGACAGCGGGATCCGACCCCTCCTCATATGACCTGAGTCTTTGTCAAGAGGCAATAATGGGCCAACCCGTGTCCTCCGTCGAGTCCACGGGCTGGCCCTGTTCTATAGACGCCGCCCTTGCCGCCCCCGCCCAATGCAAATCGTTGATCTGCCTGTCAGCACTCTCATATCCGCGGA
>JAITHV010000095.1 GCA_031279835.1 Coriobacteriales bacterium | reverse complement strand
TTTAGTGCAGCAGCGACCCACGGAGGCCAAAGAGGCATAACCAGCACACAGGGGCCTTCCTGCTGCCCGGCCACAGGCAGCAGGCGCTGCCAAAGACTCGGGTCATATTGTCTGTCACACTCGCACTCGCACCGTCCCCCGTGACATGCGGCCTCCCCGCCACACTGCCACACTGCCGACCCGCCGTCTCTGTCAACTCTCGTGTGCCCACAGTGCTAGAATGAGGTATCGACTTGTCGGGCTGCGCCCGGCGCAAGTCCGTGTTTTATCCATATAAGGGATTGCCCATTACGCAGGCTGCCGGCCCTTATGTGTGTATGACCGGGGCTGTTGCCCGCGATACAAGGAAGGACAGCACCTAGGGGTCCGGCTTCCCCTTGTGCATAATCGGTCATGAACAAGAGCCAACCAACTTTTGGGCCTGCGCGGCTTCATGTACCTGCCACCACAGTCGCCCTTACAACAGAGGGCCTTGCTGCCCCCGATACCCCCGAGACCCTCTCACCAGCGCCAGCGCCAACGCCAGCGCCAGCGCCAGCGCCAGAAGCAGCCATCCTCAGCACCTGTGACCTTTGCAAGAGCTTCCGTGTGGGCAGCCAAAGCCAGGAGGTCCTCAACAGCCTCACTGTCGACATCTACGAGCATGACTTCACGGTTATCATGGGGGCCTCTGGGGCTGGGAAGACCACGCTGCTGTATGCGCTCTCGGGGATGGACCAGGTCACGAGCGGTTCGGTGCGCTTCTTCTCGCATGAGATCCAGCGGCTCAGCGCCGACAGCCTGGCGTTGTTCAGGCGGCGCTACTGCGGCTTTGTGTTCCAGCAGGTGTTTCTTCTCGACAACCTGACCGTGCTCGACAATATACTGGTGAGCGGCCTATTGCTTCGCCGCAACAGAAAGGCCATTGTGCGCCGTGCCAAGGAGCTGCTCGGCAGGGTCGGTCTCGACAAATCCGCCTGGAATAAGTTTCCCACCCAGCTCTCAGGCGGCGAGAGCCAACGGGCAGCCATCGTTCGCGCGCTTATCAACAAGCCTCGCATCGTCTTCGCCGACGAGCCCACGGGCTCGCTCAACTCTGCTGCAGGCCAGACAGTGCTCGACGTGCTGACCGACGTCAACGAGGACGGTCAAAGCGTCGTCATGGTGACCCACGACATCACCTCAGCCTTGCGCGGCAGCCGCATCCTCTACATTAAGGACGGTGTCCTGTGCGGCGAGTGCGTCCTTGGCCCGTATGTCGGACACAGCGACCTGCGGCATCGGGTGCTCCAAACGTTCCTCTCCAGGATGGGGTGGTAGGGTCGTGGCGCGGTGATAAAGCTCTGGATACTGGCATGGGCGGGCGTTCGCAAGGCCAAGTCGGTGTCGGTGACGCTGGTTGTTTTGTTTGTTGTTGCGGCGCTGCTGCTCAACTTAGGGCTGCTCATTGCTCTTAACTATACCAGCTACTTCGACAAGC
This sequence comes from Coriobacteriales bacterium, assembly GCA_031279835.1. Classification (GTDB taxonomy): domain Bacteria; phylum Actinomycetota; class Coriobacteriia; order Coriobacteriales; family UBA8131; genus JAITHV01. The sequence continues at coordinate 12,228 of JAITHV010000095.1, read as the reverse complement.
TCAAGCAAGAGCTCAACGCCTCGGACGCCTACCTCCTCATGCCGCGCGCGTTATTCAGCGAGGGCATCGACCATTACTTTGAACAAAGCGCGCACGTTACTGAGCTCAGGCGCGACGAGGCGCTGCTCTTAAGCGCGACCATCGAGTCACAAGGCATCGACAAGGACTTCGCCGTGCTGTTGCGCCCTCTCAGTCAAGAGGACGGCCTCTCGCGCTGGAAGCACGTCGGCGCGTACCTGCCGCCCGAAGAGCGGTCGGTGTACGTGCCAGACCTCTTCAAGGCGGTGAGCGGTTACCAGCTCAACGACGCCATCACGCTTGAGTACCAAGGCGCAGACGGGTCGCCCCAGTCCTTGTCGCTGACGGTGCGGGGCTATACGGAAGACATTTTCTTCAGCTCGACCGAGACCGGCCCGGTGGCCTTTTATGTGCCGGAGAAGGACTATCCGACACTGGCCGCAGACCTGGGCGACGCCGCTGTTGAGGAGCGCCTCGTGTTCATGAACCTCGACGACACTGCAAGCATGTCGTTGCTAGAAAACGACGTCCGCGCCCTCGCGGGCTCGGCCTATTCTTCTGTCGTCGTTCCCGACACCTCCTCACTGCTCGGCATGCTCGATGTAGGGCTCGTCGATTTTGCGCGCTGCATTATGGCATCCATGGTGGCGGTCATGATTGTGGTCTTCGCGCTCATGATCGTCGCAGTGTGCCTGCTTGTCGTGTGGTTTAGGATCGTGAACAGCATCGAAGACGACCTGGTGAGGATAGGGTCGCTCAAATCGGTGGGCTTTGTAAGCAAGCAGATCGTCGGCTCGGTCCTGCTGCAGTTCATAGCGCTAGCGGGGCTGGGCAGCCTGGTGGGCATAGTCCTCTCGTACCCGGTGCTGCCAATTGTCTCGGCGGTCTTTGAGCAGCAGTCTGGCCTGCTCTGGGAGCAAGGCTTTGACGCACTGGTCAGCGCGGCAACCTTCGGCTCGCTCCTGCTCGTCGTCATGCTTGTGGCCTTGTGGGCTGCGCGAAAGGTCTATGGCGTGACTCCCGTCAGCGCCTTATGCCGTGAGCCCTCAGCACGGCGTAACCCTCGCAGCTTCTTTGGCCTTGATCGGACGCCTGGCGCACTGAGTGTCATTCTTGCGCTCAAGTCAGTCGCGCAAGGCCTGCGACAGACGCTCATGATCCTCGTGATCGTTGCCGCCGTCGGGTTCGCGGGCGCTTTTGGTGTCATCATGTACTACAACTCCTCAATTGACACCAAGGCGTTCTCGGAAGTGCCAGGCATCGAGCAATGCAACGTAGTTGCGAGCTTGAACCCACAGCTCGACCACACAGCGGCTCTCGAGGAGATCAAAGGCATGGAAGGAGTGCGCAAGATCCAGTATGTGGACGAAGCCAAGGTCAAGGTTCAGGGCACGGTGGTCACCATCAGCATCATGTCCGATTTTGCCGAGAAGGAGACACGCGTCATGCTTGAGGGCCGGTATCCCGAGGCAAACGGTGAAATCGCGATCGCCGGGGTACTGGCCGAGCGGCTTGGCAAGAAGGTCGGCGACACGGTGACCGTCCAATACGGATTAAGCGAGGAGCGCTTCTCCGTCGTCGGCCTCTCAAACGGCTCGCAAATGGGAGGCCTGCACTGCACGCTGCGCACGGAGGACTTCAAGCGGCTCAACCCCGAGTTCAAGCCGCAGACGCTGTATGTGTACCTCGTCGAAGGTGTGGACGCAGCGGCGTTTAGCGCTGTTCTCGAAGGGCGGCTCGACCAGGAGCTGCTCAAGGGCACGGTTGACTTCGACAGGCTGCTTGAAGAGAGCATGATGTCGTATCAGGGCATTGTCTCAGCCATGGGCCTCACGATACTCGTGGTCACCTTGCTGGTGATCGCGTTTGTGCTCTACTTTGTCATAGCTTCCTCGGTCATACGTCGCAAACATGAGCTGGGGATAAAAAAGACCATAGGCTTCACCACCTTGCAGCTTATGAACCAAGTGGCACTGGGTTTTGCGGTCCCGGTAGCGTGCGGCATGGCCGCAGGTTGCGCGCTTGGGGCGCTGCTTGCCAACCCGCTGTTGTCGGTGGCCATGCGGAGCATGGGAGTCATGCGTGCGAACTTTGTCGTCGACCCGCCATGGATAGTGGTCTTCGGGGTCGTCGCCTTGGTGTTCGCCTACCTGCTCTCACTGGTAGTCACGTGGCGCATCCGAAAGATATCCGCCTACGCCCTTGTCACTGACTGAGCGCAGTTTGACAGAAAGCCTCGCCGCCGCTGGTCTGGCCAGCGATCTTACTGCGACCCCGGCTGGTCGGAGTGCGTGCCCCTACAGCACGGGCCAGTAGCTCGTGGCCTCTCCTTGGGGCATGAGGCCACGGCGTTCGGCCTCGTCCATCATCTCCTTGATATTCTCTGACGAAGCTATGAGCGCCGGGCAGTTCGTGGTGCAGTTGCCGCACTGCACGCACTCAAAGAGCCCCGAGAACACAGCCTGCTCAATGCGGTCGGAGCGGTCTTGCCCGTCAATGTGGCGCAGGTAGATCTCCTGGAGGGCGCCAGGGCCGGCGAAGCGCCCCCACTTGTTGAAGACGTTGAGGGCATGGCAACTCGCATAGCAGCACATGCACTCGCGGCAGGCGTTGAGCGGGTAGATCTTGTCGCGCCAGAACTGCCCACTGAGGGGCTGGAGCACGCCGTCTGGCGTGAGCGTCTTTATGCTATGGCTGCTCATGACGAACCTCGCGTAGGCCTTATGCTTGTTGACCACGAGGTCGCGCACCACCGGAAACCCTGTCAATGGCGCAAAGTGGTGGGTTCCGGTGAGCGCATGCAGGCAGGCGAGGCGCGGCTCGTCGTCAACCATGATCGCGCAGCGACCGCAGGTGCCGCGCCTACAGTTGTAGTCGTAAGCAACAGGCTCCACATGGTAGTTGATCCAATGCAGCGCCTTTAAGGCGGTCATAGGGGCAAACTCAGGGTCGTCGGGCACCTCGTAAACTGCGTGGTATGGCCTAGTGTCTACTTGTGCGTCGAAGCGCTTAATGGTTATCGAGTAGCTTTCGGGCATGGCAACACTCCTTTGTCTCAAGCATCAGAGGTACTGGTTGGGCACGCTAATGTCATATTTGGGGTTGGAGTCGTCAAGCACCTTCATGATCTCAGAGCGCGGCATGACGGTGTCTACGATAGCGCGCTTCTCCACCTTCCAGCGCCCGTCCTTCCCAAGCGAGGTCCAGAGGCAGCACAGGTAGTTCGCGTTGTCCATCTTGGGATAATCCTTGCGGAAGAACGGCGAGCGGCTCTCCTTCCGCGCAAGCGCTGCGTGTACAGTGGCAAGCGAGCAGTAGAGCATGCCTTCGGCCTCCAGCGCCATCTTCCAGTCGCGGTTGAAGGCGCGCGACTTGTCGACGCATGCCATCAGGGGAAGGTCTTCGCTTTGGATTCGCTCGAGCTCGGCGAGCATGGCCCTCATGCCTGTCTCGTCTTTCATGAAATCCTGCCCCCGGTAAAACGCGCGCTGGATCCGGCGGTGCACCTCAGTTGAGCGAACGGTGCCTGCGGCGTCCTTCTCCAGCAACCCATAGGCACGCTTGAGGACTACGTCCACGTCATCGGGCGAGAAGGCCGGGACGACCTCCTTGCTTTGTGCTCGGGCGCTCGCATCCTTGGCCGCGAGGTAGCTTTGGCCCCAGTTCCACATGCTGCTCATGGCCGAGAGCGCGACGAACACCGTGTACAGTCCCGGGATCTCGTGCTCGCAGGTCTCGGGGTCCTGCACGGGAACTCCTGCCGAGCTGTACTCATTGGCCACGCACTCGAGGTAGTCAGGGTACTCGTAGCCCAGATTGGCGGAGGAGAACTTCAGCAGCCCCTTGTACGAGGGGTACGACTGGTGGCTCGGCTCGTCGTTGATGCCGCGCAGGTCAAACAGAATGCCGTTGTTGGTGCCGTCTCCCGGCGTGCCCTTGCCCTGGAACAGCTCCTTTGCAGTGGTGATAAGCGCGCCCTGGAAGGCCGCGATGCTTTGGAGTGAGGGGTCGGCGAAGAACGCCGCCGTGTAGTTCTGCTTGTCTTTGTTGCACATGCGCCGGTGTATGTCGCCGTTGACGGGCAGGGTGACGGCGATGTCTATAGCGTCTTTTTGTGTGTCAGGCCGCCAGCCGAAAGGATGGATGCCACAGAAGTCGTATTGAGGGAACTCCATGTCTTTAAAGGCATGGCCGCGCTTGAGCAACGCGTAGTGTCCCTCGCCGGTCGACTCGGGGGAGCCGCCGGTCTTGCCGGTGGCCCAGTGGTAGCCTCCGGTGCACAGTATGGTCTTTTTGCCCCTGAACACATGTGCGCTGCCGTCTGCCAGGCTGATGGCCACAACGCCGGCGGCGGCGCCCGCGTCGTCCAGCAGTATGTCTAGCATCATCATATGCTCGTAGTAGGGTATGCCGCGCTTGATGAGCATCTGCGCGGTCTGCTTGTACAGCGCGTTGTGAGTGGCAGTCACGCCACCGTCGTCTATGCCGACGACCTTGGCGTCGTCGCCGCGCTGGAGCATGTTGCCCGCGAGCTCGATGGCACGGCGCGGCTGGCCCTCGACCTGGGCGCGCACGACGTTGCGCGCCTGCTCCTGGTCAAGGATGCCCATGCAGTCGATCGTGAGGAACTGCGTTCCGGTCACGCCATCGTCGCTGGTCTTCTCGGCTGTCACGTAGGTTTGTCCCCAGAGCACGCCCGAGTTGCCCGAGTGTCCGGCAGGGCCTTTGTCCACGAGGACGACTGACGATCCTCGGTCGCTCGCGACGCGCGCGGCGTTGAGGCCTGCCATGCCGCCGCCCACCACCACCACGTCTGCCTCATGCACCGCATAGGGGATGCCGCCCGGCGAGACGAGGAGCCCGATACCTGATCCCGAGCCGCCCGATCCGGCGACCCGCGGGCTGCATCCTGCCAACATGCCCGCCGGCCCGGCGAGCGCTGCGGCAGCGGCAGCGCCAGCCCCGGCCAGCACGCTCCCTTTTAAAAAACCTCGTCTGCTGAGCTCTTGATCCATGGCTTCCTCCTGTCACAAGCGGCAAGCACCTCTGCGAGACGCAGCGGGCTGCCTCCCGAGACGCCTGCCCCGCTTGGGCACACTATACACAGCTGCTTGACGGCATTAAGCGAAGACGGGGAGACTACCCCGCGCCTCGGTGGCATTTCGGCGGATTGTCATCCGTGCGTGACTGCGGCGTTTTTTGCATGCTTCTTGATGTTGTTTGCCTGTAGGCCAAGAAACGAGCTGCTTCTTGGTCGCCAGTTGCTCTGCGGTCGGGGCCTTCAAGCGGTTTAAGCGGGTTTGCTATACTGCTCGAAGCCTGTCAAGCCTCAACGAAGGAGCTCCATGCATATAACGCCGAAGGAGGTCGGCGAGACCCTCGCCATGGTCTCAAAGCACAACCTCGACATTCGCACCATTACGCTCGGCCTCTCGATCCGCGACTGCGCCCATGAGAACATAGCCGTCTGCGCTCAGCGCGTCTATGAGCGCCTGGTGCGCGTCGCTGAGCAGCTCGTGCCCACGGCAGAGCAACTTGCGCGCGACTACGGCATTCCCATTGTCAACAAGCGCATCTCGGTAACGCCGGTGGCTGAGGCCTGTGCAGCTGCCGCGCGTCATGCAAGCGACTATGTGCCGGTGGCCGAGGCGCTCGACCGGGCAGCGCACGAGGTCGGGGTTGATTTCATTGGGGGCTTCTCAGCATTGGTGCAAAAAGGAACGAGCGTCAGCGACGAGAAGCTCATCGCGTCGATCCCTGCTGCGCTCAGCGTGACGAAGCGCGTCTGTTCGTCGGTCAACGTTGCCTCGACGCGCGCGGGCATCAACATGGACGCTGTGCTGCTAATGGCACAGACTATACTAAAAACAGCTCATGAGACTGCCGATCAGAACTCAATCGGATGCGCAAAGCTTGTTGTGTTTGCTAACGCAGTTGAGGATAATCCGTTCATGGCCGGCGCGTTTCACGGCAGCGGCGAGGCTGAGGCCGTCATCAACGTGGGCGTGAGCGGACCGGGCGTCGTGCGCGCGGTGCTTGCTGAAATGTCGCAGTCTGCCGACCTTACGTCCGTCGCTGAGCGCATCAAGGCAACGACCTTCAAGATCACGCGCGCAGGAGAGCTCATTGCCCGCGAGGCATCGCGGCGACTCGGAGTGCAGATGGGCATTCTCGACCTGTCACTCGCGCCGACTCCTGCTGAGGGCGACTCAGTGGCTCAGATACTGGAGGCAATCGGCGTCGGCACCTGTGGGGGACCGGGCACCACCGCAGCTCTCGCGCTGCTGAACGACGCCGTGAAGAAGGGCGGTGTCATGGCCTCGTCGTCGGTCGGCGGGCTTTCGGGCGCGTTCATTCCTGTAAGCGAAGACGGCGGCATGATCGCTGCTGCCCTCTCGGGGGCATTGACCCTCGAGAAGCTCGAGGCCATGACGAGCGTGTGCTCGGTCGGCCTCGACATGATCGCCGTGCCCGGCGACGTGGACGTCGAGACCGTGTTTGGCATCATTGCAGACGAAATGGCTATTGGAGTGATAAACAACAAGACCACGGCTGTGCGGCTCATACCCGCCATCGGGAAGACAGCAGGAGAGAGCCTTGCCTTTGGCGGCCTGCTCGGCAGTGCGCCGGTCATGGAGGTCAACCGTAACGCCGGGAGCGTCTTTGCCCATCGCGGCGGCCGCTTTCCTGCACCGCTCAACAGCCTCAAGAACTAAAGAACTGGCCGCGCCTGGACCCGACCTCCTTGCCAAGCTCCGGCGCGGCTACGAAGCGGGCTTCTCCATATACAGATACGCATTGAACCCGCTTTGCCGAGGAGAAGGGGAGTCTACCTGCTTGAACACCTCGAACCCGAGCTTTTCGTAGAGTTTGACCGCTGTGATGTTGGTGTCTGCCACCTCGAGCACATACTGATCGTGCGACGTGCTTGAGAAGATGTGCTCAATAAGCTTAGAGGCATGCCCGTGCCCGCGGTGCGGCAGTGCGGTTGCGACAAACTCGATTGAGCCGGTGTTGGGCTTCGGCTCAAACGGATAGTCGTGCTCCTCGAGGTGCTTTCGCAGCATTCGGTGCGCGATAAGTCCAGAGGCCATGCCCAGGTGTTGTTGTAGCGGTCGCCGCTCAAAGTGCACGCTTCGCGCTGTGCCGTCCGTGCAGGCGGCGATTGCAGTGATGTCGCCATCTGCAACTGCCACATAGAACACGTCGAGGTTGAAGCAGTGCTCCATCGCGCGCGCAAGACGCTCCTTGTCTTTGGAGAAGTAGTTGAGCCATTGGTAGAAGCCTTCAGCGACTATGCGGCCCATCGCCGGACGAGGGTCGCTAGCAAGATGTGCGGCTTTCAGGTACTCCATGAGCCCTCGCTCTCGGATTCATAGGCGGCTTTTTGTTATTCTCTTTCGCGTATCGTCACGCGCACGGTGTCGCCAGGCTGCTTGCCGATCTTCTCACGTATTGCCTTGAGCACGCCAAGAACGTGGCATATTGAGCCGTCAGGGTTTGTGACGCCCCGGTTGACGAGGCTCCCCTCATAGGGCTCGCCGTCGAACGTGGCAAGCACTTTGACGCGTCCTTTGCCAAACTCGGCTCGTGCGTCGTACGGAAACATGACATAGGCACCGCCCGCCCCCGCCTCAGAGGGCAAGATGACTGCCTCGAACGTGTAGGCCTTTGTGTTCATGGCTCGTTCAGGCCTCCTTGATGGGATGGCGAATCACGGTCTTGAGCTTTTCGGGCGCTACCTTGCCAGGGTCACTGAGGTATATCTCGTGATGACGACGGACCTGGTCGATGGCGACGACATAGCCGTGCTCTGCCGCATAACGGTCAATGGCCAAGACCGTGCCCGGCTCGTCGTCGTAGGGGCCTTGGTGCAGAGCTTGCACACACAGCCCCTCGGCAAACAACGCCAGTCGGGCGCGCGAAATGTCCAGATGCGGCTTTTTTGTGCCGAGGATGTCCTTGGCCTCGTAAAAGACGTCGCTCGTAACAAACTCCGGCTGGCGAATCATAGCGGTCCATAGCAGGGCATCCTTATGAGGGACCATCGCCCCGCCCCCTTTAAACTCCCCGCCGTCATTGAGGCTCCAGAGTCCCTCAAGCGGCGGCACTACGTAGTCGAAATAACCGTCCGGCGTGCCGCCCGCCCGCTTCTTGCTCATCTTGATGGTGTAGCACAGGCCATACAAAGTCTCGATGGCCGACCGGTATTCTTGCGACGTGTTGGGGTCGCCTGCGCCGTCAATCATGATAAAGGCCATTATGGGCACATCGACGATGGACGGTGTTGTCTTGGGCTGGTAGAGCTCCTTTTGCTCTTTTTTGTAGTCGTGTGGCATTGCGGCGCCTTTCGCTCTGGGCCGTCAGCGAATACAGGCTTGTCGCCAAGGACAGCCATCGCTTAATGTGCTAGGCCTCGTCTTCGTCAAGCGACAACAGCCATATGATGCCGAATTTGTCTTGTACCATGCCGAATAATCCGCTCCAGAATGTCTGGGCTAGCGGCATCTGGATTTTGCCGCCGATCGAGAGCGCGGCAAAAACCCGTCGGATCTCCTCCGGGTCGTCTGTTCCCAATGTTGGACTAATGTTGTCGCCTACCGTCAGCGACACGCCTGTGGGAATATCGCAGAACATGACGTTGCAACCAAAAATCGGCACACAGGCATACATGATCTTGTCCTGGTCTGCTTCTTGCAGAGGAAAGCTCGGATCAGGCGGCATCTGGCTATAGGTCATGACATCCTTGGTCTCGCTCCCGAACACCTCTGTGTAAAAATTCATCGCCTCACGACAGTTGCCCATAAAATTAATAAATAGAGAAAACGTCTTAGTCATAACTCACACCCCTCTGCTTTTTGTGACAAGGACCCTGCCAGCAATCCATGATACACCGTCCTCGCTCGCACGTCCTCGCTCGCGCTGCTCGCTTCGGACGCTCGGCTGCGAGCGTGCCTCCGGCGCCCTCGCGACGCCTCGCCCCATGTCTGGCTTCGAATCCCCGACGGGCTTTCTGTGGCTTGTGGCGGAGGGACGGGGATTCGAACCCCGGGAACGGGGGCTGCCCGCTCAACAGTTTTCAAGACTGCCGCATTCAACCGCTCTGCCATCCCTCCGACGTGCGGACTATTGTATCACCAAAAGCAAACGCCCCCTTGGCACCACGTGCCTTTGGGGGCGCAGACTGCTACGTCGAGCGGAGGAGCGTAGATCAAAAAGAGCTTTAGGGCAGGAGAAAGGCGCACGTGATACTGCTGAAGAAAGGCGGCCGCCGCCAAGCCCGAAGGCATGCGGGCAGCGGTCATATGCTATGGGCGAGCGTCAGCCTTTGATGTAGGCTGCTGCGCTCCTGCCCGCTTGACGTCCGTTGACCATGATGTCGCACACCGCGTTGCCGCCGAGGCGATTGGCACCGTGGATGCCGCCAGTCGTCTCGCCTGCAGCATACAAGCCGGCGAGCGGCTTGCCCGCAGAGTCGAGCACCTCGTTTTTCGTGTTGATCTTAATGCCGCCCATGCAGTGATGGATGCCCGGGGCGACCTTGCAGGCGTAAAACGGCGCTATGGTGAGCGCCTTGAGGCTCTGTGTGCGTTCGAAGGGATCTGCGGCGCCCTCGGACGCGGCGGCGTTGTAGGCATTGACTGTTGCCACGAGGGCGACCGGATCGATGCCCAGCTTCTCGGCAAGGGCCTCAATCGTGTCGGCCTTTATGCTCAGCCCCGCCTTCTCATAGCTCGCCGCATCCTTGTTCTTGTCAAAGACCTCTTGGTCGTAGACCACGTAGGCAAAGCTTTGTGGCTGCTCGAGCTCTGCGGCGCTCACAACGTCGCGGGTTTTGAGCTCGTCGATAAAGCGGTTGCCCTCGACGTTTACCAGTATCGCGCCGCCGCCGCGAATGCCCTCAGCGATAAGGGAGCCGGTGCCCTGGTCTACGGTGGGGTGAATCTGGATCTGGTCCATGTCTACAAGCTCGGCGCCGGCGGCCTGGGCCATCCGCATGCCATCGCCCTGCGTGCCGGCTGCATTGGTGCTCACGTAATCCTTGAGGTCAGGGCGGTACTTGGTGATCATGTCGTAGTTCGCGCCAAAGCCGCCTGTGGAGATCACGATGGCAGTCGCATGGTAGACAGTGCCGCCAGCGTCCTTGACACCGACCGCCTTGCCGCCCTCCATGACGATATCAGTGACCTGATAGCCGTTCTTCACTTTGAGGCTTTGCTTGGTGAGCTCGCTTACGAGTCCAGGAACGAGCGTCTTGCCTACAGCGCTTCCGTCGGTGGGACGGTGGCAGCGTTTGATCGTGGAGCCTGCTGTGAGGGTGATGTTGTCGAGCTTGATGCCGATTCCCTCAAGCCATTCGATGGCCTCGGCAGAGTTGTTGCAGAGATGCTCGATGAGCGGCATCTCGCCGAGCTGCTTGCCGCCTTTATAGGTGTCGTCAATGAACAGCTCGTTGGTGTCGTCGATGCTCTGGGCCTTTTGGAACTTGGTCTCAGACGCGTTCATGCCAGAGGATGAGAAGTTCGTGTTGCCGCCGTTGACAGGCTCGCTCTCAAGAATGAGGATCTTCTCCACACCGTTCTCACGAGCCGTGATCGCTGCGGCGAGACCGGCGCCTCCGGCGCCTACGACGATCAGGTCGAAGCTCTCTGACTGGGCCGCCTGGCTTTGTCCGTCTTTTGGCGCACAGCCGGCAAGGGCGGTCGCAGGGACCACGGTGATGATTCCAAGAGCCGCTAGGGCTTTCAGAAAGCCTCGGCGGTCCATTTCTGAAGGCGAGAATGGCTTTTCGGGACCAGCAGGTACAGTGTTGCTCATGGCATCTCCTTACTCCAGGGTAACAAAAACACACAGCCTCCAGGCACGGCCGCATGGCTGTGTCCAGGTGATTTTAGCATGTGTGCAATAAGAATAAATGTTTGTTAGCAGCCTGAACCTACCCAAATAGGTCGATATCGACACAAAATTGTCCCCAAAATGGATGATTTGGAATAGGGGAGCGTTACTAGCTTCGGTATATTGGAAAATATATGCTAGATGCTGTTGGGAAACATTTTAGAAAGAACGCGGCCAGTGCCCTCCCGCTCCTGCTTGTTGCGTGCGGGCTGGCCGCTGCGAGCCTTTGGTCCGACATGCTCGGTCATTCCTCGGCGCTGCAGGCAAGTGCCGATGCGGTGGCGCCCTATGCCAACGCGCGCACCTTCTACCTTACGGGGCTGCTTGCAGGGGCCATCGGGATCATTGTCTTCTCATGGCCGACAAAAGCACGGCACCGGTCGCTGTCGGTGGCGGCGCATCTCGGAACTGGTGTGCTGTTGAGCCTGGCAACCCTCTGTTATGGGGCGGCGAGCAAGCTCAATCTTGTCCCAGTCGGCCTCATGGTGGTCGTCTGTCTACTGGTGAGTGGGGCAGGGTTTGCTTGGTTCAGCATTCACCTGCTGGCACAGCTCGCCCGTCAACGGCAGCAGCGGCTTATCCTCGCGAGTATTGCTGCCGGGCTTCTCCTCAAAACGGCTTTCGCGCCTTTGGTGCACGGCGTCTTTGCCTCCGAGTCGCAGTTCGTCACCGCCTTGCTCCTGCCGCTTGTTGTGTCTGTCGCGGCCATCGCCCTGCAATGTGCGGCGAGCGGCTCCACTGTGCCTGAGCTGTCGTCGCTGCCCAAGGCGTCGACGACTGACAGCCGCATCTTGGTCATCCTCTTGCTGGCGACAGCGTTGCTGCGCGCCATTATCCGCATGATTAGCACTATGGGGTTTTGGGGCAGTGGCCCAACGTCAAACAGCCTCCTGCAGGTCTTTGACATTGCCCTTGTCACGCTGCTGCTGGTGGTTGCAGTCTGGGTGACTCTGCTCAAACAGCGAGACCAGACGCTCTCCCTGCGCTTTTTGCCGGCTTATTTGATCATCCTTGCCGGCTTCTTCTTCCTTGACCCGCAGATTATCGACATTGTAGGGATAAACACCTGGTTGGCCTATGTTATCAATATATTTTTTGAGTTATTCACCCACTTGTTCTTCTGGTATCTCATCGTGTGTGGAATGCGCGCCCTTGCGCTGCACCCCTACAAAGTTGGGGGACTGACGGTGTTTGCTTACGCCCTGGTCTCCGCAGTCTCAACGCTGTTGTTCAGTCAGGCAGACGCGACGTATCGACTTTCGGCAGTAATATTACTATATGTGATTATTATAATAATAATGTCCATATTCAAGT
>JAITHV010000043.1 GCA_031279835.1 Coriobacteriales bacterium | reverse complement strand
TGCCCAAATGGGCAGCTATAACCAGACAAGGGAGTGAATGGTAAAAGAACCTATGCAGGTCACTGAGCGACCCCGTGAGCGCGCGTTGCTTGTCGGCATTGAGCGACCCGGGGCCGAGTGGTCGTGCGCAGAGTCACTCGCCGAGCTCGAGCGCCTCGTCGACACTGTCGGTGCCGAGACTGTGGGCACGGTCACGCAACGCTTGCGGGAGATAAACGCGCGCACCTTTGTGGGCAAGGGGAAGGTTGCCGAGATCAGCGCTGCCCTTGCAGGCCTCAAGGCAGACGTGGTCATCTTTGACGACGAGCTCTCACCCTCGCAGCAATCGAACCTTGAGCGAGACATTAAAGGCGTCAAGATCATCGACCGCACCGCGCTCATACTCGACATATTCGCCCTGCACGCGACGAGCCGTGCCGGCCGTCTTCAGGTGCGCCTCGCGCAAAACCAGTACCTGCTGCCTCGGCTGCGCGGCATGTGGGAGCACCTTGCCTCAAACCGCATGGGCGGTGGCGTGGGGTCCCGCTTTGGTGAGGGAGAAAGCCAGCTCGAAGTGGACCGACGCATGGTCCGAAAACGAATCGAGCGCATTCGCATCGACCTCGACAAGCTGCACGAGGAGCATAAGACGCAGCGCAAGGCGCGCATGTCTTCTGGCATCTTCCGCATTGCGCTTGCTGGCTACACCAACGCTGGGAAGTCCAGCCTCCTCAACCGGCTTACCGACGCTAACGTGCTGGCCTACGACAAGCTGTTTGCCACGCTCGACTCAACGACGCGGCGGCTTGTGCTAGACGATGGCCGCGAGATGACCCTGACTGATACGGTTGGGTTTATACAAAAGCTCCCGACTACACTTGTAGAGTCGTTCAAGTCAACACTTGCTGAGATAACCGACGCCGACCTCGTGTTGCATGTGGCCGACGTCAGCTCTGACAACCGGATTGCCCAGATGCAGGCTGTCAGCGACGTGCTTGAACAAATTGGCGCCCATGACATACCGCAGTTGCTTGTGCTCAACAAATGCGACCTTCTCCCAAGCGAGCAGCGCGCCGTCGCCGCGCAAAGGCTCCCACAGGGAATCTTTACGTCTGCGATCAGCGGCGAGGGGCTTGACCTCCTGCGCCGACGCATTGAGCAGGTTGCCAATGCGTCAAGTCCTGTCATGCGGGTGCTGGTGCCGTACACCGAAGGGTCATATGTCCGACTCGCGCATGAGCAATGCTCTGTAATGCATGAGAGCTATGTTGAGGAGGGCACAATACTGCAGCTACGAGTTCCCCAGAACCTAGTTGCACGGTTCACGCCACTTCTTATTGACTGATGCCAGGAGGTGACATCTGAGAAATAATATGGTACTATTCTAAAAGTCAGCGTTCAAAGGACGTAAAGGAGGAACAGTGTATTCAGTGCCAAGGGACTCTCGGTTGCGCTATACCAAAAGCTGTTTATTTGACGCATTTCTTCAAGAACTAGAAGTGAAGCCTGTGCCCGACATTGCTGTCGTCGACCTGTGCGAGAAGGCCGGCGTCTCTCGAAAGACCTTTTACAAGTATTACTCAGACCCCTTTGGGCTCCTGTTGTCGATGCAGGATGACCTGTTTGTTGGGTTCAAGGCCGAGCTGGTTGACATTCCCGCAAATATCTACGACATCGTGCCTGTGCTGTTTCGCTTCGCCGATCAGCACCGCCTGTTACTGAGCGCGACACTCATGCATCGTGGAGAGGGCAACTTCATTGATCGCGTGATCAGATACCTTTACGAGGCGTATCGCGAGGACTGGGAGAAGGCAAACCCCACGATGTCTGTTGAAGAAGTGCACTATCTCTTCTACTTCGTGACCTCGGGACTTGTGGGCATCCTCAGACTCTGGCTGCTAGCCCAGACTGACAAGAACATCGACGAGATAATCAAGCAGGCTGAGACCATGATGAAGATCGCGACGCCTGCGTAGTATGCTGTTCTCACAAGACGTCGGGCACGGTGCCTTATGCAGCGCCACCGCAAACTGGTGGCGCTGTTTGTTAGCCGACTGTCTGCGGTTTAGCGCAGGTCCTCGGGTACTTTGGAGGCGTCAAGCACGGTGGTGCAGGCCGGACAGCGCACTGCCTGCTCAGGGATGGAGCTGGTGCAGTACGGGCATGTTTTGACGGGAGCCTCGACTTCGGGCTTTCTGCGCGCCACCTTGTTGATGGTCTTCACCATCAAGAATATAACAAATGAGATAATAAGAAAGTTTATGACTGACTGGATAAACATGCCGTATCGTATAGACGCAGCATGCTCGCCAGTGCCGATCACTATGCCGAGGCTCGAGAAGTCCATGCCGCCAGTGACCAGGGAGAGAAGCGGTGTCACCAGGTCGCCGACCAGCGAGCTCGTGATGGCAGTGAAGGCTCCGCCGACGATGACAGCAACCGCGAGGTCCATGACATTGCCTCGGTCGATGAACTCACGAAACTCCTTCAAGAAACGCACCATTGTCAACTCCTGTCACAAAGCCCTGAGCAGGGCGATGACCTTGCCAAGGATAGTCACTTCAGTAGCGTAAATTGGACTCATCGTCGCGTTTTCTGGCTGGAGGCGAATTCGGTCGTCTTCTCGGTAGAAGGTCTTGACTGTCGCGTCGTCACCAAGCAGCGCAACAACGATGTCGCCGTTGTTGGCCGTCCGCTGCTCGCGCACGACAATATAGTCCCCATCGTAGATTCCCGCCTCGATCATCGAGTCGCCCCGTATCGTGAGCATGAACGAGCCGGTGTCGCCGACGAGCTGGGTAGGCAAGGCAAAGGTGTCGTCAATGTTTTGCTCAGCATACAGCGGCTCTCCCGCTGCCACGCGCCCGACAACCGGCAAGTGGACGGTATTGCGATCGCTGTGAGGATTGAAGGCGCCTCCGAACGCGTCGTTGCCGTCAAGAATGGCAAGCGCGCGCGCGGCTGAGGCATCCCGTTTGATGCAGCCCTTGCTCTCAAGAGCCTGCAAGTGCGAGTGAACAGTTGACGATGACGAAAGCCCGATGGCGTCGCCTATCTCGCGCACGCTCGGCGGGTAGCCGTTTTCTGCCGAGAAGTGCTTGAGAAAGTCTAGAATCTCCTGCTGGCGTTTTGTCAAAGCCTCGCGAGATGGCATGGCTGCTCCTCTGGTCGGTTTTATCGAGAACGGTTGCTTGCTTCCCTAGAATACGTCAATGCTCGCAGGATGTCAAACAAATGTTCGCTTTTCTGAGCTTTTCTCGTCTATGCCCTGCTATGCCGTTGTCATTCACCAGCCAGGTACGCCCTTATTGACCTCCTTGTGCTCAACGGTTTTCAAGTCACAAGGCACCCGCTGGTGAAGGGCTGTTAGTGTTTGGCGATCCTTTTTGCTGAGCACGCCGCTGTGGCTCGACGTCGAAGCCGCCAACGAGCAAGAATTCGCGTAAGAAGCTGTCGATAAGCTCGCTCACTTCGAGAGAAGATACCGACGTGCCTTTTAGGGACTCAAAATAGGTGCGGGCTTTGTTCTTGTCCACGGCACCTATGAGATGGTCGAATCTCCCGTACTCGTTGATGTTTTCTTTGGTTGGTTTCAGGTGCATAAGGTCGCGGAGACTAGTCTCGTCCAAACCGAGATACTGTGCCACGCTATGGATCTGGTCGGCCTGTGCCTTCACCTGGTACTCGGTGATGTAGTCGCGCAGAGTTTTGCCATTCTCCATGAAAATATCGCCGCGCTCTATGTCGAGCAAGAAGATGTCCGCGTACTTTTGCTCGTCTTGCGTGAGTGTCGCGAAGGTCTTGTGCAGGTCGCTTTTGACCTGATCAACCTCAGCGCCCTTTTGCAGTGCTGTTATATACTTGTCGAAGCGCGAGTTCATATAGTCAGCGTCAATCTTCCCCGTGTCGATCTCAATCAGGTATCCGTCAATGTCATAGGGGATGTCTTCGTGAGTGCCCTGCTCGCTGCCTTCATCGAACAGCTCTTTGTAGCGTAACGCGAGAACAAGGTAGTCGTTCTCGTCAAAGGCGGTTGTGATGACGGCTTCTTGCGTATGTTGGCTGTCTTGGAGGCGGTACTCTTGCTGGTCCCAGTTGAAGCCCTGAATCTTCGCAGCTTCGAGAACATCGTTGAATTCCCGGAACAGCGACGCGAACTTGCCGCAGGCAGCCTTGTCGTCCGGGATTCTTGTGCAGTCCGGCTCATCCGCGTCAGCAAACACCTTCTTGATAAGCCTGTACAGGCTGTTCATCGACTCAAGGTTCTCCCCAAGCTTCGGCACGAACAACCCGATGGGCTTGTTGCCAGAATAAAGCTCCACGGCTTTCTCGATATTCTTCTCCATAGTGTGCGGCTTGCGGTAGTAGCGGATGGTGCCAAAGGGCTTGTCGTGCTCGTGCGGGCGGTTTGTGCGCGAGAATGTCTGGATGATGTTTTGATACTCGAGCAGTTTGTCGAGGTAGAGCGTGTTGATCCATTTAGAGTCATAGCCCGTGAGCATCTGGTCGACGACGATGAGGAGGTCAAGCTGCATGTGGGGCTCAGACTCGATCCTTTTATAATGGTCCTTGTGCGCGAGCCGCGCTGCTATGTCTTTTTTGAACTTTGCGTGGGTGCCTAGCTCGAAGGTTTGGTTGTAGCGATTGTTGTAGTCGGTGATGATTTCTTCGAGCGCAGCTTCTTTGAATGCGGACGACGCGCCATCGACGTTGTCGATGTTCGGGCCACGCAAACACCATCTGAAAATGGCTGACAACCGAGTCCTCGGGGACCTCTCGGTCAACCTGGAACCCCTGACAACTGCATTCGACAATGAGTCAGGCTGCCTTATTCAGCATTAAACAAATATTCAATAAAATCAATAAATGTGTCGCCCAGTAATATAGCTTCTTCGATATGTATTGAGTAGTCAGAAATCTCAACAATAGGCATTCTTTCGTCTCGCTTGTCAAACGCATACGTCGTGCCTCCGCCATTTGAGGCGAAGTAGACCAGCCCAGGCGTGAACACATCGACTTTCGCGGCCTTGTTTAGAGAGGCTATGGACTCGACAGGCCAGATTGAGAGATACGAGATCGCTCCAACACCTCCTTCTGCACCGTTTGACTCCAACATGAAGTCTCTATAGTGAGTCGGAAACCGTATGCCCATCTCTGCCTCAACAGCACTAATAGCCTCCTCAGTAGCGGGAGGGTTAAAGCTAGCCATGCTGAGCCATTCGGTAATCTGTGAATTCATCGATATTTGCTCCTTCGTTTAACTGTTTTCTATTGCTAGTTGCAATTCTTTCCACCATGCAGTGAGTGGGTAGTGATCAGAAGGTGATAGCACTATTTTATTTGCGAGATCTGTTGGGCTTCCACCAAACTTTACTGGCTGAATCTCATGAACATGCTGTCCTGCTATATTTGGGTTTGCCCTATGTATCGCGCTGTTTGCAGCGTTCGCTTGACTGCGAGCTGTTTGATAGTCATCGCCAGTCACTAGCCTTAACGGTCCTGTAGGCCTTGGTCGCCCTGCAGTGTAGTCTCCCCAGTCGGTAATAGTGATAGTGCCATCGTCGCCTATGGTGTACTCGCATTTATTGTGAACCAAGATGCCTGCTGCGCCAAGCTTGACCCACGACCTCGGTGTGAGCTGCGCACGACCTTAGGCAGAGACCCCGGTCAAAGCCCGGGTGTCAGTTACATTTCAAGAGTGCAGTACATGATGCCCTTCATACCTTCGTCACCTAAGACCTGATAACCCGGCAACCCCTCATGGGGAAAACTGATGCATCAGTAGGTCTTCAGGCTTTCCACACCGTCGCTACGAGGATGCTGTAAAGAGGCTCCTGTCATGGATTATTGCGAACATCTATATAAGTTGAGTATATATTATCAAGCACATCTATTACAGAGTCACTCCCGTACATACCCATACCCTCGATTGTTTTCAGAAAATCGTCATAGCAGTTTTCTAGAAAAACCAATGCCTCTGATGTGACAAGATCCTCGTTTAATGACGCGCTGCAATCGATGCCGTCATCGAACTCCTCTCTGCCTTCGTCAGAGAGCATGTCATGCTTGCAGAGCCATGAGAACACCGCCTGAAAATGGCTGACAACCGAGTCCTCGGGGACCCCTCCATCAATCTGCCACCTTGCTTTATCAATGATTATCAATGTCAGTCCCTCCTTATTATCCTAGTGATTAAATCATCCGGTATCCTTAATAAGGTTCCATCGCCCATTCTTACATAATTACCACCATTAGCTCTTACAATAGCTTCATGTGCGATTTGTGCAGCTTTTGGCGCAGTTTTTGAAGTGACCTCGATTGAATCAACGATAGTTCCACTCCTGTCTACAACAAAGTCTATTCTTCTTCCAGAGCCCGTTGCGGGATCAATCACTTTTCTTCCTGATGAATCCCTTAATAAGGCCTCATTTTGGATTCTATAACCTGCACTTTCAGGGTATTGACTTCTTAGCTCTGATGCCACTTTTGCTTCACGTCTTAATCCCGCTGCTTTGTTTTCGACACAGTCATTATGGACGAGAATCCCTGACTGCCCAACATGGTATGTGTGCCAGTCTGCGACCTCGATGTTGTAAACTGGCACCGCTCGCTCCAGGCGCTCGACGGTCGCCGCCTCGACCTGGGCGGTGCCGCCGCCCTGCAGCAGCAGGGCGCTGCCGCTCGCGAGGTCAGCGGCGGGGGTCCACCCTTTGTTGGCTACGAAGAACGGGTGGCTGGGCGTCGCGAGGATCTCCTCGCCGCCCACGGCCACGCGGACCAGCTCGCCTGCGGTGTTGGAGACGACCTGGAGAACGGTCTTCTCGGCGTGCTCCCCGGTGTCCGGGTTCGTGGAGGTCACCGTGTCGCCCGCCTTGATCTTCTCGATGGCCACCAGTCCTGTGGCCGTTGCGACCATCGTTCCTGCCACGAAACAGACCTTGGGCATGGGCTTCATCGTTTGGTAGGCGCTGCCGCTGAAGACCGCGAGCGCGCTTGCGGCGAACTGGAACATATTGTAGGCGGGGTTCTCGTGCAGCTGCTGGTTGAACGTGGTGAGCGCGTTGCTCGGGGCGAGGATCCCCGCGCCCCACGCGGCCAGGTCGAAGGCGCCCATGCCGAGCGACAGGCCGCCTGACGCCTTGGCGGCGATGTTTACTGCGGTGAATATCTTGCAGGAGCTGCCGAAGGCCTGGCCGAAGATCTGCCCGGCGCCCCCGAGCCCGCCGAAGAGCGCGCCGGTGAGCGCCCCCGTGAAGGCGCCCTCCTCGAGCCCATCCAAAAACGAGCCCCCGGCGGCGAGGCTGGATAAGCCGCCCATGAGGCCGCCCGTCACCGCGCCTATGATGAGGCCCTTGGCGGCCATGAGGATGACGGCGGCGAGAGGGCCTCCCACACCCGTGCAGACAAGCACGACGGCAAGGGCCACCAGCGCGGAGGTGGCGATGAGCTTCCAGTGTTTCTTGCACCATGCGCCCAC
>JAITHV010000040.1 GCA_031279835.1 Coriobacteriales bacterium | reverse complement strand
AAGAAAGGCGCAGCTTGAACCTTCCGTTCGACATACCGGTCATCACGATAATCAGCATCATCTGCTTTATCCCCGCAATCGTCATCCATGAGGTGGCACACGGCTTTGTCGCGCACCGGCTCGGCGACCCGACCGCTAAGCGGGCAGGGCGGATAACGCTCAACCCCCTCAAGCATGTTGACCCGTTTGGCACCGTGATCCTCCCGGCCGTGCTCGTGCTCGGCTCAATGGCCACCGGGGGCGTGTCTCCGATCTTCGGCTACGCAAAGCCGGTGCCCTACAACCCGCGCTACTTCAAGAACATCCGAGTCGGCGAGTTTCTCACGGGGTTTGCCGGGCCTGCGTCAAACGTGCTCATGGCGCTGCTCGCGGCGATTGTCGGAAACATGCTCAGAGTGTTTCCGGTCTTTGGCGTTGTCGCCACCGACTGGATCTTGGTCGTGTGCTACTTGTTCGCCATGATAAACCTCTGCCTTGCCTTCTTCAACCTCATCCCCATCCCGCCTCTCGACGGGGCGAGCATCATTGCGCTCTTCTTGCCCGACAAGGCGCTCAAGCAGTATTACAGCATACAGCGCTATGCGATGCCCGTCCTCCTTGTCGTGCTGTTCGTCGTGCCGTATTTTCTCAATTTCAGCATCATTGGCATGTATCTTGACGTGACTGCCCTATCTGTTATGAACCTGCTGTTCTAGGGAGCTATGATGCTGAAAACCTCGTATAACAATAACAAAAACAATTTTAGACTAAGGAGCATGTTGCATGGGTAACGTTCTCTTGACCGGGGACCGCCCGTCAGGTCAGCTGCACTTAGGGCACTACGTGGGCTCGCTCAAAAACCGGGTTGAGCTTCAAGAGACGGGAAAATACCGCTGTTTCGTGCTCATCGCTGACGTGCAGGCCCTGACCGACAACTTCAAGGACCCTCAAAAAGTCCGCGCGAACGTGCTCGAGGTGGCGCTTGACTACTTGGCGGTCGGCATAGACCCCGCTCGGACCACGGTCTGCATCCAGTCGCTCATGCCGGCGCTCTCAGAGCTCACAGTCTACTACCTGAACCTCGTGACGCTTGCCCGTCTCCAGCGCAACCCCACTGTCAAGTCAGAGATACGAGACAAGTCGTTTGGTGCCGGAGTGCCTGCCGGCTTCATGGTCTACCCGATCAGCCAGGCCGCAGACATCACATTTTGCAAGGCGGACACAGTGCCGGTGGGCGAGGACCAGCTTCCCATGATCGAGCAGGCGCGCGAGATAGTGCGCGACTTCAACCGCATCTATGGCGATGTGCTCGTCGAGCCTGAGCCCCTTGTTGCCACCGACGAGAAGTCGCGGCGTCTGCCCGGCATAACGGGCAACGACACAAAGATGAGCAAGTCGCTCAACAACGGCATTTATCTCGCTGACGACTCTGACACGCTTCGTGCGAAGATACGCCAAATGTATACCGACCCCGGACACCTCAAGGTCAGTGACCCGGGCAAGGTCGAGGGAAACACCGTGTTCACCTACCTCGACGTGTTTGCTGAGGACGCCGGCCATGTTGCTGGTCTGAAGGAGCATTACGAGCGCGGCGGCCTCGGTGACGTAAAGGTCAAAGAATACCTGTTCGAGGTGCTTGACGCCTTGCTGGCGCCCATACGCGAGCGCCGTGCAGAGTACGCCAAGGACCCCGGTGCTGTGCTCGCCGTTCTCAAGGAGGGCACGGGGCTCGCCAACGAGGTGGCCGCCGAGACCCTCAAAGAAGTGCGCAAAGCTATGCACATCGACTACTTCGGGTGAGGCGGCGGATGCCATGAGGTCAGGTTGACACGATGTCGTACCGTGTGAGGGTAGCTTCGTTCGAGGGGCCCTTCCAGCTTTTGCTGACTTTGGTCAGCGAGCAGAAGGTCGATATCGGCGCGGTCTCGGTGAGCGAGGTGGCCGACCAGTACCTCGCCTATCTCGACTCCATACGCGAGCTCGACATGGAAGTTGCGAGCGAGTTCATCGAGGTCGCCTCCACGCTTCTGGCCATCAAGGCGGCTTCGTTGCTGCCCTCAGACGTCGAAGAAGACTACGACGAGGAGTACGAGGACCTCTCGCCCAGCGAGGCCCGCAACATTCTCATCGCCCGACTCATCGCCTACAAGCAGTTTAAGAACGTAGCGGCGGCCCTCTCTTCACGACTGGAGTCAGAAGGGCGCATGCACACGCGCCAAGCGGGGCTCGAGCCGGTGTTCATGGGGCTGCTGCCCGACTACCTCGAGGGCGTCACGTTGCACTCCCTCGCTGTCATCTGTGCCGACTTGACGAGCCGTCGTCAGACTTTCTTGCTTGAGGCCGAGCACATCACCGCGAAGCCCATTCCGGTCGAAGAACGCATCGACGCCATCTATCGGGACCTCAGAGACGTGCGCAGCATCAGCTTCACGAGGCTGCTGGACGGCGCGACAGACGCAATGACCGTCGTGGTAAGCTTCCTGGCCGTGCTTGAGCTGTACCATCGCGGCATGATCGACATCGAACAGCCTGAAGAGTTCGGCAACATCACGATCATCTGCCGAGACCCCGACGAGTGGGCCCCTGCCGCCGCTGATGAGCCAGAGCCCGACATCGTGGTCGAGTACCTCGACAGCAAAGAGCAATGAGGCAAGGCCTGTGACACGAGCCTTGCGCCCCGAGCTTTCAAGTCCGCACGTCACCAAGGGAGACGCCCATGTCCGATAACCTGCAAGCAGCTGTCGAGGCGCTGCTGTTCGTCTCTGACGAGCCTGTCAGCGCGGCTGCGCTCGCAAAGGTGCTCGAGCGCAGCCCCACCGAGATAGACACCGCCCTCACGACGCTCGCACAATACCTCGAGACAGGCGAGCGCGGCGTCCAGCTGCGCGAGGTGGCTGGCGGCTGGCGCCTGTACTCGCATCCGGCCTACCATGAGGTCATCGAGCGCTACGTTCTCTCGTGGGACACGCGCAGCCTCTCGCAGGCGGCATTGGAGGCGCTCGCCGTCATTGCCTACCACCAGCCTGCTACCCGCGCCATGGTCAACAGCGTGCGCGGCGTCAATTCTGAGGGGGTCATCTCGTCGCTTATCGAGAAGGGGCTCGTGCGCGAGGCAGGGCGCGACCAGTCTCCCGGCAACGCCATCCTGTATGCGACGACGCGCACCTTTTTGGAGAAGTTCGGCCTCAAGGACCTTAAAGACCTTCCGCCACTTGAAGAGTTCGCGCCTGACGAGGCGAGCAAGGCGTTCATCGCCGGCCGGCTCTCTGCGAGAGAGCCGAGCACCGAGCAGCTTGAGCTCGAGTACCGGGACCAGCAGGACGGCGGCTTGTCCTTGTTGCCAGGCGCTGCAGGCGAGGATGCCCTTTCTGCCGCCACGGACAGCAACGGCGCGCCCGGCACCGTGACGCTTCCCCCGCCTGCCGAAGAAGACCTCGAGCTGATAGACTGAGGGCGTTTATGCACCAGGCCTCGCCTTGCCCTGACGCTGCGCTGCCGTCCGAAGGACCCACCATGCGCCTCCAGAGATACCTTGCCCGTGCAGGCGCCGCGTCACGCAGAAGGTCCGAAGACCTCATGACTGCAGGCCGGGTCACGGTGAACGGCGAGGTCGTGACCGAGTTGGGCACCAAGGTGGACGTGCGCCATGACGAGGTGTGCGTCGATGGCCTGCTCGTGAAGCTCGGCGGGCGCCCTGTCTTCCTGGTGCTCAACAAGCCCACCGGTTGCCTGACGACCATGGACGACCCGCAAGGCAGGCCGACGGTCAGAGAGCTTGTGCCCTGTGCTGCCCATCCCGGGCTGTTTGCGGTGGGGCGCCTCGACTGCGACACCACCGGCCTGCTCCTGTTCACAACCGACGGCGAGCTGGCCCACCGGCTGCTCCACCCGACACGCCATGTGCCCAAGCGCTATGTGGCGCTCGTTGACGGGCTGCTTGAGGAGAAGGACGCCCAGGCGCTGCGCACAGGCGTGCTGCTCGACGACGGCATGACACGCCCTGCTGCTGTAGAGCTGCTCGACAGGTCACGCCATGCGACGGCCGCGCATGGCGCTGCGGCCGTGTCTGGCCAAGACGCCACGCTCGTCGCCCTCACGCTCACTGAAGGGCGAAAGCGCCAGGTCAAGCGAATGTGCGCGGCCGTCGGCCATCCGGTGCTGGCCTTGCATCGCGAGCGCTTTGGGCCGCTGGAGCTGCGCGGCGTCGCGCCGGGCGCTTGGCGCTATCTTGACGACGACGAGGTGGCGGCCTTGTACGCTGCCGTGCCAAGCGTCGCACAGGGCGCGCGCTGTGCGACGGGCGAGCAGGGTGTCTCGTCACTGGAACACTTGTAAACATATAAGAAACTATGTAGTATGGTTTCTCATCAAAACAAAGAGACTTCAGAAAGGTTTAGCATGCAAAAGCGCGTCATTACCATCCAAGACATATCGTGCGTGGGCAAATGCTCCCTGACGGTGGCCCTGCCCATACTGAGTGCTGCAGGCATCGAGACTTCCATCCTGCCGACGGCGGTGCTCTCAACCCACACGGGCGGCTTTACCGGCTATACCTTTTGCGACCTGACCGACGAGATCACGCCCATCACCAAGCATTGGAAGACGCTGGGGCTGCGCGTGGACGCGCTGTACACCGGGTACCTTGGCGGGCATGAGCAGCTTGAGCTTGTGAGCAGGATCTTCAAGGACTTCAGGCAGGAGGGCACTCTCGTGCTCGTGGACCCGGCCATGGCCGACCAAGGTGAGCTCTACCCTGCCTTCGACCTTTCGTTTGCCGCTGGAATGCGCGATTTGTGCACCGAGGCCGACATAATTGCGCCGAACATCACGGAAGCCTGTCTGATACTAGACAAGGAGTATCCCGGAGAGGACTATGACGCGGCCTTTGTCGAGGACACGCTGCGCGACCTGGCGGACCTCGGCCCGTCGCTCGTGGTGCTGACAGGTGTGTCGTTT
>JAITHV010000042.1 GCA_031279835.1 Coriobacteriales bacterium | reverse complement strand
TTGCCCCCCCCCCCCCCTCTGTCACTTGTCCGGGAGACCCGACCCCTCTGTCACACTCGCACTCGCACCGTCCCCCGTGACATGCGGCCTCCCCGCCACACTGCCACACTGCCGACCCGCGCTCACACGAACTGCCCCGTGATGAGGAAGTACCCAAGAACCACCGCGCCGAGCACGATGCGATACCAGCCAAAGGCCTCGAAGCTATGCTGGCGTATATAACCCATAAGAAACTTGATAGCAACTACTGAGACCGCAAAGGCGACTATGATGCCTACTGCGAAGACGCCCCATTCGGTTGGCGTCAAGACGATCTGGTCGAGCAAGAAAGCCCGAACGAGCTTGAGCAGGCTCCAGCCGAACATGACGGGAATGGCCAAGAAGAACGAGAACTCAGCGGCTGCCTCGCGCGATATGCCGAGTATGCGCCCGCCGAGAATGGTAGAGCCGCTGCGCGAGGTCCCCGGAACGATGGCGAGACACTGAAAGAGGCCGACGCACAGCGCGCGTCCAAACCCCAGCCGGTCAACATCGCCGACCGGGTCACTGCCGCGGCCGTCAACGCCCGCGCCCGCGCCCGCGCGAGGGGCGCGGGCATGCGCGCCGCGGACACGAGCAGGCGAGCGGCCTGCAGGCGCCTTTATCCGCTCAATCACTATGAAGGCCACCCCATAGGCGACGAGCGCCACAGCGACCGTGAAGGCATTAAAGAAGTGCTCCTCGAACCAGTCGTCAAACAGCAACCCGATGACGGCGGCGGGGACGCACGCCACGAGTACCTTGGCCCAGAGCCGCAGGGTGGTGCGGCGCTGCACCAGGGACTTGCGCGGCGAGAAGGGGTTGAGTCGCCGAAAGTACAGGATGATGACCGCAAGAATGGCGCCAAGTTGGATGACGACCAAGAACAGGCTCCAAAATGCCTCAGAAACATGTAAGGTAATAAAATCGTCTACGATGATCATATGGCCGGTGCTCGAGACCGGCAGCCATTCGGTAACTCCCTCGACAAGGCCGATGACGACGGCCTTGAGCAGCTCAATAAAATCCATGTAAGTGTTGCGCTCCTCGAAATCATGCTCGTGCACGGCAGTTTTCTGTACTATCATAGTATAGGTTATGGGGAGTCGGACGGCACATAGGAGAGACCGCAGGCTCTGGCGGCGCATAGCTCTTGCTGCGCTTGTTGTGCTAGCCTGCATGGCGCTGGGAGCTATTATACTGCCCAGCTCGCCCTTTTCTGTTGTCTCAAGAGGCGCCGATGCCCCGCAGCCTCAGCCGCAGCCGCAGCCCCAACTTCAAATCGATGACCTGAACACAGCGCTCTCGGACCGCCTGGCAGACCCAGCGCAGCTCAAAGAGGCGCGCATGCGTCGCGTCAGCTTTGCCGCCGCCGGCGACAACCTTATCCACAGCTCAGTCTACGACTACGGCCGACAGCCAGACGGCACCTACCGCTTTGACATGCTCTACCGCCACCTCGTGCCCTACCTCGAGTCGGCAGACATCGCCTTCATCAACCAAGAGACCGTGTGCGGCGGCACAGAGCTAGGACTCGCGGACTACCCCTGCTTCAACAGCCCGCACGAGATACTGGACGCGGTGGCTGGTGCGGGATTTGACTGGATAAACACCGCGAGCAACCATTCGATGGACGTAGGCGAGCAGGGCATACTCTCGCAAATCGAACACCTGAAGACTCTGCCGGGACTGGTCCAGACGGGCACGGGCGCCTCCTGGAACGACGCGGGCATTCCCAGGGTAGTCGAGTCGGGTGGTGTCCGCATTGGGCTAGCTAGCTATACTTATGGACTCAACGGCTTCGCGCTGCCGGCTGGCAAGGAGTACCTGGTCTGCCTCATCGACCGCGACAGGATCGCCGAGGACTACGCGCGGCTTGCGGCAGTCTCTGACGTGCAGGTCGTCAACATGCATTGGGGCCAAGAATACCAGCATGTTCCGACAGCCGAGCAAGAGGAGCTGGCGCAGTTCTTGGCCGACCTTGGCTTTGATGTCGTGGTCGGCGAGCATCCGCACGTCGTTGAGCCGGTCGTCATGCTGACCGGCGCTGCGGGCAACCAGACACTCGTCATGTACTCGCTCGGAAACCTCATCTCGGCACAAGACGCGCCCGCCCGCATGCTTGGCGCGCTCGTGTGCTGGACCCTGTGCTATGACCCTGCTACCGGCGAGGTAGGGTTTGAGAACATTGAGATACTCCCGACCGTAACGCACTTCGTCTCTGGCTGGACCGGGTTTGAGGCTTATGTGCTCAAGGACTACCCAGACGACCTAGCCGCCCAGCACCTGCTTCGAGGCAGCGGCCTGAGCCGCGATTACCTCGTAGCGCTCTCTACTGACGTATTTGGAGATGAGTTCTCACTCGTGTATTGATTTCTTCTTCGTGAGCAACTCTTCGAGCAGCGCCATCTGCCGTTCGGTCTTGCTTAGCCGCAGGGTGATAAAGACGACGTAGACAAGCAGCACCAGCCAGATGAGCGCGTAGGCGCCAATGACAAAAGGGGCGGCCTCGAGCACGGTCGAGTAAATCTCGCTGAGTACAGGGTCAAGAGAGGGCATGGTCTTCTCCTTATCAGAGTTCTTCTTCGATTTGCAGCTTGAGCGCTTCAAGGCGTTCAGCGAGCGAGGCTTGGCGCAGGCGCATCCGGAAGACGGCAAAGCCAATGAGCACCATGCCAAACAAGGCGAGCAGGAAGGGCAAGAGCATCAACAGCGGCAGGCCGCTGTCGGTCCGAAAGACCACCGGGTGGATGGACGTGGGCACGAGGCGCGTGACAAGAAAGCAAATGGGCGCGTCGATCAGGGCGATGATCCCGAAGACTGCGGCGACGGTGGCCTTGCGGTCGGGCGCGTCTATTGAGGTACGAAGGATGAAGTATGCGATGACGAGCAGCATAAGGATGAAGTACGTCGTCAAGCGCGGCTCCCAAACCCACCATACGCCCCATTCAAAGCGGGTCCAAAGATCGCCTGACAGCATGGTCATGATGATAAACACGAGCGTCACCTCCATCCCCACACGAGAGCGCAGGTCGTGGCGCTCGTTGCGGGTCATAAGGTAGCGGATCCCGTAAACCGCAGCGACCGTAAGCGCACAGAAGCTCGTGATGGCCACCGGCACATGGAAGTAGAAGATCTTTTGTGACAGCAGCAGCTTGTTCTCTACAAACACGCCGTTGATGAAGGTCCCCTCCACAGCCGCGCCGTTGACGAGCGGCGTTACCAGGAAGGTAAACAGGAACGCTGCGGTAGTGAGCACCGCGCCGACAAGCAGCGCTGCGAGCGCGGTCTTGTCGGTCTTGCTCAAAGAGTTCATGGTCGTGCCTTTCGGTCAGGTTGCGTGCGCTGACGGCCATCTTGGCCATCTTGGCCATCTTGGCCATCTTACCAAAGTCTCAGCTCCCACACACCACGTCATAGAGCACCCAGCCAAGGATGATCATGACCGCGTCGTAGCCAAGCGCCAAAACGGTCGCCTGCACGAACGGCATGAGGTCGTCCGCGCCGAGCAGCGTCATCGATGCCGCGCTCACGCAACTGTACAGCAACGGGAACACGATGGGTATGAACAGCAGCGCGAGCATGACGTCACGCCCTCGCGTGTGCATCGTCATGGTGGCCAGCAGCGTGCCAACGCCCGCGATGCCCACTGAACCGACGAGCAGCGGCACGGCAACGAGCGGCGCGGTAGGGGCAATGGCTGTGTTCGCGAAGAAGAACACCGCGAACAGTGGCACAGCGATCAGCTGAATGACGACTAGGAACAGTGCGTTTGCTGCCGCCTTGGCAAGGAAGATCGCGCCGCGATCGAGCGGCGCGACCAGCAAGGCCTCGAACGCAGAGAGCTCCTTCTCGCGATTGAACGAGCGGTTGAGCCCGAGCAGCGAGGTGAAGACGACGAGGACCCACAGCAAGCCGCCGGCCACGGGCATGATGTCGTAGGCCCAGAGCGTCTGGCCGATGGCGACGCCGAAGACCACGAGCACGAGCAGGGCGTACAGCCCCATGGAGCTGATCATCTCGCGGGTGCGAAACTCGATGCTGAGCTCTTTTTTTAGAAGGAGGACAAACTGGGCGCCTGCCGATGGCGGCCTGGGCGACGCGTTGGCCGACGTGGCCTTTTGGTCGACGCTGCTCATGCCCTGCCCGCTCCCACCACGTCAGGCTGGTCGTAGAGAGCCATGAGTTCCGCATGCCCCATGCCCTCACGCGGGCCGAAGTAGCGCATGCGCCCCCGCTCCAGCACCAGCAGGTGGCTCGCGAGGGCATAGCCACGCTCGGGGTCGTGGCTCACCATGCAAAAGCTCCTGCCCTGCCGGTTGGCGTCGATAAGCCCGTCGAGAACCGCCGCTCCCTGCGGGTCGAGGCCTGAGTACGGCTCGTCAAGCAGCACTACCTGGGGGTCGTGAATCAAGGCGCGTGCGAGCGAGAGCCGCTGCGTCATGCCGCGCGAGAAGGTGCGCACCAGGTCAAGCCTGCGAGCTGCGAGCCCTGTGTTGGCCAACAGCTCACGCGCCCGCTCCCGAGGCTCTTTGACTCCGTAGAGCCGCGCAAACAACACGAGGTTCTCCTCGGCGGTGAGGTCGGCGTAGACGAGCGGGCTATGCGAGAGGTAGCCGATGCGCGCGCGGATGGGCGTGGCGTCCTCTTTTGCGTCAAGCCCCAGCACCGTCACGGTTCCCGCCGTAGGACGGTCGAGCGTGGCGAGAATGCGCAGCAGGGTTGTCTTGCCGGCGCCGTTATGCCCAAACACTGTGAGAAACGAGCCGTGTGGCAGCTCAAAGCTTATCCCCTCAAGTGCCTTGCGCAGCCCAAAGTGACGCGACAGGCCGCGCACGCTCAAGACGCTGGCATCCTCAGGCATCGCGGTCTTTGTCGCCCGAAGCGAGGGAAGACGCGCCGCGACGCGCAAAGCACGCGATGACGGGACCGATCACAAGCATCAGCGCCCCGATCCAGAGCACCGTTATGAACGGGTTGTCTTTAACGGTAAGCTCGATGACACTGCCGACAGGCACGTCTTTGAGTGTTACAACCACGTCGTGTAGCGGGGTGCCATAGATGGAGACAAGCTTTCTCTCCATCCCTGAGCTGCTGGTGGTCTTCTCCATTCCTGGCGAGACGACGCCGAGCTGCTTGCCGCTTTGACCAAACACGGCAAAATGCAGCAAGAGCACCTCATTGCCGTCGGGCAGCGCCTCATCTTCGAAGCTGAGGTATTTGAAGGTATAGCCGCTGAACGTGAACTCGGAGCCCTCCCTGGCAGGAACGGTGACCACGCGCTCGTGCGTGTACATGTTGGAGCCTACCAGTCCCACGAGGCACAGCGCGATGCCGAGATGGGTGACAAGCCCGCCCAGAAGCGAGAGCTTCGAGCGCACGCGGCGCAAACGAGACGGTCGGTCGACAATGGGGGAGCTTGCCTCTCGCTCGAGCGTTGCGTCGGCGTCGTCTTTGGCGTCGTCGTCGGCGGCGTCGGCGTCAGTGGCGTCGGCGTCGTCAGTGTCGCCGTCGGCAGCGGACTCGTCAGCCATGGCGGACTCGCGCGCCTCTTTGGCTTTCCGAGCAGCGGATACCTCGTTATAGATATCGGTAAACTCGTCTATCGTAGGCAAAACAAGGCGCTTGAGCATCATCGCCGAGGATCCGACGATGAGCGATGCGACCACGAGGGCAGCAATGCCCAGCGTATGATAGTAAAACGCCGGCCCAAATGCCGCGAGCTTTTCGGCGGCCTCGCCGCCTGCGAGAATCGTGGCGTTGTAGTTCGGCAACAGGTTGGTGAGGTAGTTCCAGAGCAAGAGCCCAAACACCACAAGGGCAACGACTGCCGCAGGCAACAGCTTGCGCCTAAACTGCTTGCCCCGGGTCTTTTGCCATGCCAACAGCGGGCAGAGCGCCAGAATAGCGCAATACACTATGCCAACGGGTCGCGCGATGTTCTCGTAAGTTCCGGCGGGCAGTACTTGCCCGCCAAAAGGAAGCCATGACGGAAGCGCAGAGGAAAGCGTCATATAGGCGACGAGCACCGCCGCAGCAACCATTATGACGTTGTTAAAATAAAAAGCTGCGTCGCGCGAGGCAAACGACTCGATGTCGTCGCCAGAGCCAAACTCCTTGCGCCGTATGACCAGCCCCACCACGCCGAGGGCAAGCGAGAGTACGATGAGACCCAAGATGAGCCAGAGCGACACATCGTCGCCAGAGAACGCATGAACGCTTTGCACGATCCCCGAGCGCGTGATGAAGGTGCTGAGGATGACAAAAGAGAAGGCGAGACAGGCGCAAAACACGGCCCAGCGCTTAAAAGCGCCGCGAAGGCGATAGATGGTGAAGGTGTGCAGCATCGCGACGCCCACCAACCAAGGAAGTAAGCTCGCGTTCTCCACCGGGTCCCAGCCCCAGTAGCCTCCCCACCCAAGCACAACATAGGCCCAAAGTGCGCCGAGGGCAATGCCGATGCCGAGCATAAGCCAGCTGAACACCGCTATGGCGTTGCAGCGCTTGATCCAGGTGGCCGACGCGTCCTTTACGAGAAGCGTCCCGAGCGCATAGCCGAGCGGCACGGTAAAGCCTGCGTACCCCACAAACAAAGTGGGAGGGTGCAGTGCCATCGCCCAGTGCTTGAGGAGCAGGTTCATGCCGAGCCTCTCGCTCACGCTGCCGTCGGGGTTGAGAAACCCTGGGTCGAGCGGCACGAACGGGTTGTTCGTGGTCGAGAATACCAGCACGCCGAGAAACAGCACCATGACCGCCTGACAAACCATGCATGCCGCAGCGTCAAGGCGGCTCGGCGCACGCAGATGGAGCGCCGCCACTATGCTCACAAACAGGCTGATGAGCCATACCCAGAAGAGCAGCGAGCCTTCTCGACCGCCCCAAAGTCCCGCAAGCTGGTACAGCCAGCCGCTGTACGACCTGTTCGCGGCAACATAGAACAGGCTGAAGTCGTAAAAGAAGAAGCCATAGAGGAGGACTCCACAACAGACAGTCAGAAGCAATGCGGTAATAAAACAGAGGATAAGCCCGATGCGCGTCGCACGGTGCCCCCTGAGGCTGCCGCCGCCGAGCGCTGCTTGCGCCTTTGAGAGCGTGCCTTGCTTGACCAGGCCTCGTGCATGGTCTTTGCTGAGAGCCCCGACAAGCAGGAGGATGACCGACGTTGCGGCAACGACAAGCGCAAGGGACTGGACGAACTGCCCGAAAATCGCCATTACTTCACCTTCAAATCCAGGGCTATGTCGGTTGCTGTCAGTGTGCTTGAGTCGCCTTCTTGAAGCGACCCGCTGACGATGACCGCTGAGCCGTCTGCCGTCCCCTCAGGAAGTGCCCCCTCATAGCGAACCGGTATCTCGGCGCCTTGCGAGTGAAGCACGAAGCGCCGAGCGCCTCCAGGCGCAACGAGCGTGCCTGGCTTGACATAGCCCGCAACCTTGAGCTGCTGCCCGATGAGTGTGCCTCCCCTCTTCTCGAGGTAGTCTACGGTCACTGACCCCTCGGCGCTCTCGTACTTAGAGGGACACTTGGTCACCAGCTCGCTCGCAAACAGCACACCGCCCGAGCCAAGGTTGCCGGTGCAAATGGCGACGATGCCATTGCCAAAAGTCGTGGCAACAGACCCGTTGTAGCGGATCTCAAGCGTCTCGTTCGTGGTGGATTCTGGGTCATAGATCCGAAACACCGACTGAGTGCCCTCCATACGGTACGAGTTGTCAACCACCGTGCCTTCGACCTGGATGCGCTGGTCAAGGTACTCGCCTGATGCCGCCTGCGCAAGGGTGACGGCGCGTGAGGCGCCGCTTGCTCCATAGAACGCAACAACAACAAGCAGGATCACAACAATAGCGAGAGTGCTTATTATCAGGCGTTTTCGCATCGTTCGGTTCATTGGCTCCTCACTCACGTCCATGATGGCGCATGCCTCGGCACACACGTGCGGCGGCAATGCAATGCACTGGCTTCTATTCTAGGCCAAACAGCGAGATGGGTCTCTTGACTACGGTCAAGGAGTTGTGCAGAGCCGTTGTTGCTGCTGACTAGAGGGGTCGGTCCCAGGCACCGGAGCGTGACCGGAGGGGTCAGATCCAGGTGTCAGCCCCAGTCCTCTTCCAGCTTGCGCCTCTTGATGCGATGGCGGACAATGAGAAACGCCGCAAGGGCGACCAACACCAGGAGCGCGGCAGACATCGCCCAGAGCCAGAAATACCCAACGTGGATTTGTGCGCGCTCTTGGATATTGCTCGTGTTGCCAGCCATGTCGCTCAGGACTATTCCCACGTTGTGCCAGCCCTCGCTCAGGGTGAACGACACAGTGTTGTCCGCACGCGAATAGGCAAACGGGATCTCGCTGCCATTGTCGTACACCTTGCAGAGGCCCTCGTTTAGTGGCTCATCGATGTTCGAGACGGTGATGGTCTGGGCTTCTCCGCCAAAATACCACTGCCATGAGTTGAACTCAGCAGGCAGCTCGCAGGTTGGCGCAATGTTGTCGATATGCATCGTGCCCAAGTCGAGCCGCTTGCCCTCGTTTTTCGCCGACAAGTGAAATAGCGCGTCGGTGTCTTCTTGGAAGTTTTCCTTAAAATATTCTGATTCGAGCACAAAGTTAGAGACCGTCACGCCGAAGACCTCGTTGTTCACCTGAGGCACAGTGCGCGTGTTGATCTCATCGCCGTTGTTGTCTCTTAGCACGATGTCTACGCCTGTGTCCTTCTTTGCAAGCACCACTATCTTCACGTCGCTGAAGCTGTTGGGGCGCTTGCTTATCGCTTCCCCGTTCTCGTACTGGAACGAATACAGCCCCGTGCCGGTGTTCAGGTTGCTGTCGATAATATAGGCGAGGACGTCTTGATCGATCATCTTCGCATAGGTGTTCAGGTTCATCAGGCTTTCGTTTCCGGCAACGTCAACAGCGACCAGCACCAACGCGTACACGCCGTCTTCCGCGAACTCGGGCAAGGCAATCTTGCTTCCCTGAATCACGCCGGAATGATTCTTGTCTTCGTCCAAAAAGACCTGCACGGGATTGATGACCGTTGTGGCGCTCGCGCTGGTATGGTCGGGGATATACACCATGAGCGCATAATTGATGTGGTCGATGTTCTTGTCCTCAAACTCAACCGATGGCACCGGCTCGTCTCTTCTCTCATAGGGGTATATGTCGAGAAACTCGATGTCGTCCTCGCTCACGTACGAGCCGTTCTTTTCTGTCACGATGGGCGCCGTGAGGTCAATCTCAAACACAGCAGTGCTGCGATTGTCGCCCGCATTGCCCGCCAAGTCCACCGGAGCTATCGAGATCTGGTATACCGCGTCGCGGCTGACA
Source organism: Coriobacteriales bacterium (assembly GCA_031279835.1). Lineage (GTDB taxonomy): Bacteria > Actinomycetota > Coriobacteriia > Coriobacteriales > UBA8131 > JAITHV01. The sequence goes on along the minus strand of JAITHV010000042.1, from coordinate 6,175 downwards.
TCGAACGTTATGGTGTGGACGTCGCCCGACTCCTCCCATCTTCCGCCGGCAACCTCGTCGGTGGCATCAGTAAACCCAGCGGTGTCGTGTGGCTCTCCCGCGTCCTTTCTCATGACCACCAGATTGGTTGACTCGGGGTCGAAGTTGTGTTCGGCTATCCTGATGAAGACGGTCTTCTCAACATTGAAGCTATTATTCTCGTTTTGGAATGACTGGTTGTTCCTCTGAAACTCGAAGAAGTTCTCGAGAATATACGGCGCGGACGTGTCCACAAAGAAGAGCTTCTCGTTGCCGCCGCTAAAGCTGACCGTCGCTGTGTGATCGCCCCGGTCTTTGCCAGAGATGTCAAACGTGTAGTCGCCTTCGCCAAAGTTGATGACGGCCCGATGCAAGGTATTCGACGCGTCGGTAAAGGCAGAGAGCGACGGCACCGGGCCGTAGCTGTTTTCGATGGCGGCCTTGATCAGCTCAGGGTCAAAGTTCCTCTCGGTCACCACAATGTCTGCGACCCGGTTCGCACTGTAATAGTTCTCATTCAGCGGCGCATCGGGTCGGAAGACGACGTTGATCACAGGAGGCGTCGTGTCGATCGTGACCTTCTTTGTTTGCGCGGTCTCAGCCTCGTTGCCCGAGCCGTCGCGGGCGCCAAAGGCATAGACAATGTCGTTGTCGTCGCCGCTGATGGTGAAGGTCTTGGTCACTTCGGTGACCAAGTTGGCCTCTGTTTTTTCGACTTTCCAGCCATCTTCCAGCTCGTCACCGACTGCATAAAACACCTCGTTGGGCTTGACGACCTCAACAGAGTACGACTCATGCTCTGCGCTGCGCGCGTAGTCGATGGTCCTGATGCCCGAGCCCGTGTCGGTCACGGTGACCGTGAAGCTCGTGTCGGCCACATACAGCTCGTTGCCCGCTGCGTCATGGTGGCTGGAAGTGCTGTCATCTGCAATGCTAATCACGGGGGGCGCGTTTTCGATCACCAGCGCCAGCGTCGTCTTTGAGCCTGACAAGTTGCCCACGTTGTCGGTTGCCTCTACGACCAACGAGCCCTTGAAGTCTCCTGTGATGACGCTATGGAGAGGAATCTCGGCTATGCCGTCACTGTTGATCGCCACCGGCAAAAGATGAATCGCGCTCCCTGATGACGGGTCAATAGGCACCAATGTGCACGAGACAGAGTTAAAACCAGAGGAAGCCCCCTCGTCTATGACTTTGATGAAGGCAGAAATATCCTCGTTGGAATAGAAGCCGAACTTCGGCACAGTCGGATCCGCAAACTCTGAGACAAAGGGTGTGTCGTCACCGAGCGCGTCGCCAAAACAATACTCGATGATCTCGGGAGACGTGAGGTCGATCTTTGCCGAGACGGTCCCCGGGAGCCCGGAAACATTGCCTACGGCGTCAACAGCATACACATAATAGGTGACGTCGTCGTGTTCGCCTGAGACTTCAAATTCCCATCCGCCGACGGTCGGACGAGCGAGATTCACGGTCTCCGCACGAGCAGAGTCGTCCGTGAGGGGCGCGCCCTTGCTCCAAACAACCTTCTCCACGCCCGACCCTCGATCCCCCGAGGCACAGAGCGGGTCGGATGCTGTTACAGCAATGGTAAGAGGCGACACGTTTGTCCAGTCAGGATCAGAGATGTCAATGGAGTCGATCGTCGGCCTGGTGCCGTCGAACACAATTCTCGCAGGTTTAGCCAGTGTGATCAAAACAGGGTCGCGCCATCCGTCGGTAGAGGGGCGCTTTTTTGCAATTCCGATCTGACCACTGGTAATGTCTACCGCACCGCCTGATCCCCCTGTAAAGGCATAGGTCCCTTCATGGGCGCTGCCGTCGTAGCCGACAGCATCGTATGTGCTCGGAGGCGCAAGGGTTGCCTGAGCGGCAGGGTCGTCAGGCAAATAGTACGCGATAAGCCCAGGTGTTGACGTGTCGATCAGCTTTGGATCAGTCACGGCAAGCAGGTCTTCTATATGGTAGGGGGTCCGTGCACTTGCAATTGGATTAAAGTCTATTTGTATAGCAATGTCTGATCTAACGACAGGCAGTACATAAGCAAGCGGGCTAGAGTCCCCTGTGGCATTCTGGAAATCATCTACAGCACCCCCAGGTGCAAGGCTCACGGAGAACTTGTAGCCGGGATTTGGAAGAATGTCAAAAGCTGGTGTTTCTCCATAGTTGACCATTATGGGCGCTGTGACATCGCTTCCTTCATGCTTCACGCTTCCGTCTGCGCCGCGGGTGACCGTCACCTCGTAGGTGTCGAGCGCGAAGGTGATTTCGACATTGACTGACGTGGCAGGGGGAGGCGCAGGGAAACTGTAGCGGTGGGAGTCACGGTCATTGATGGTAGGTGGAGTCAGAGTTTGCGGAGCGCCATCAATCAAAACCTCAACGATATGATAGTTCGCCCCAGAACCGCCTGGAGTAAACTCATTATCAGCATTCACCGTGAACGTCGCTGCGGCTCCGCCCCTGGCAAAGCTGATCTTCCCTCCAAACGCGAGAATTTCTGGACGACCGCCTGCGACCATGTGGTCGTCTTCATTAAACGTGAACGTCACTTTTCCCGACTCATCGGCAAACGCGACATGGACGGTATGGTCGTCGGTAATGTTGGTAAAACTATATTCGAATGTTGTTTCACCGACTGCAGCGGCTTGCACTAGTTCTCCAGCGGCGCCTTTGTCAACGACAAACGAGATGATCGCAAAGCCGGGGTCGGCCACTGCGGTGACAGTCTTGCCGGATCCGTACGGCGCATCGGTCACGGTGGGGGTTATGCTTCCGCCCGATGCAGGCTCAACAAAGGTGGCTACCGAATAGGTCCGCAGAGTCAAGCTGGTGATTTCGTAGTCATCCAGATATTCCCCGGTGATGCCGCTCGCGCTGAAATCCTCATAGCGGGCCATGCCCGTGACCGTCAACGTGTATGACGAATCGGGGTCGTAGAACCCCGTAAATGTCACCGACGTGGAGCCGACTGCGATAGAGTCGGTCACCGTAATTGTACTGTCGCTCTCGTCAGTGAGCGTGACGCTTATTGCCTCCTCGGCCTCAACGGGCAGTTTGACGGTAAAGGGCTGAGAGGGTGCCGCAGAGGCACTCGATGTTGCTGTCGCCACATACGCGGTAATCAGAAGAGCTACCGTAGCAAGAACCACGACGAGCAACCCGGTATACTTGGCGCTTACACTTTTTGCCATGTGATCTCCCTCCAAAGCCTTCTCTGACCCTGCTCACAAAGGTAGTGCCCTCGATCCCCTTAGCGGGATGTAGTGGTTTTGCTAAATGCCGCGCGTTACTTCTTATCACCCTTGTTCGTGTCTAAAGCACCTGCAAACGCCTTGCCAAACGCACTGCTCGACTTCGTCCTTTTGTATTTGTGGTAATACAAAAGGGTGCCGATGAGCCCACAAACCACTGCCAACGCGGGAAACACAATCAAAGGGGCCTGCACAATGGGCGAATTGTATTTCAGGTCGAGGGCAGCTTCTATCTGAAAGTATATCCCAGAATACGCAAGAACGGCAAAAGCAACGCCGAGTATCACGAATGCCGCAACAAATGTCTTCGCAAACGAGACAACAAGGTACTTTAGAATCGGAAACCTCTCAAACAGCTTTCTCATCGTGGGGTGTCCTTTGTCTCGATGCCTGCAAAAAACGACTGGATCTCTGTTCTGTTCTGCCCTGTACCCTGGGCGATTTTGGCGATGGTGCCATCGTTGTCGAGAACATTCTTCAGCTTGACTACCGCGCTGCGGAACTCGGTGTTGTCCTGGTACTCCATCAGGGTCTGATACGCGGCGACAATCTCGGTCTTCCCGACCTCCACATTGACTATAGCTCGTGCCAAGTTGTAGCCGATGCTGTCGCCGGTGACGTTGAGCTTGACAATCTCGGTCGAGATCTCCTTGAATTTTCTCGTGTTGGCTTTTTGCATTATCTCGTCAACGCGTTGCGGCAACAGGCTGTTGTTGTTGACTTTTCGCAGGAGGCTCACGAGCATTGCCGCCTCATACTCGGATATGTCGCCATCGCTGTAGGTGAAGCGTGCGATTTGTGTATAGATACCGTCTGCGCTGTTTGGCGGCGCGGCGTCAAGCAGGTCGTTTGCCGTCTCCTCCAAGCGGTAGAACTGTGTTTCGTTGTAGTTGGCGGTCAGAGCGTCCCATTTGCCCTCGGCGATACTGAACGCCGAAAACCGGTAGGCAAAAAACACGATGAGGAACACCAGCGACAGCGCAACCATAGCGCCGCAAAACCCAAACGCGTTCTTGACCTTGACGTCCTCTTCTTTGATGATCGTCGGCGCAGAGTCCTTGGCGTTCTCGATGTCCCGTTTTAGGTCCTTGTAAGAATGGTAGTAGTCATGGTTGGCAAGGTCAGTATAGGTTGCGGTGCGCCTTCGCGTGCACTTTTTGATAATCGTCTCAAGCTTCTTATGGTAAAAGATCGAGGTGCACGACAAGTCCCTGTTGGTATACAAGTCTTCCTGTAAAAACTCGTTTTCGTAGAAGTCGTGACCAATCCTTGCAAACAGCTTGCTTTTTGTCACCAGCTCAAAAATATTGAGGCACTCCCAAAACGTTGCCCCAAAAGAGAACAGGTCGCTTTCGATGGACATGCTCCCTTGTCCGTGCACATGGGCAAACGGCGGCGTGGAGTCGCTCGCGGCTTTCGCGAAGCACTCGGGCGCGGCAAAGCCGACAGCGCCAAATTGGTACCGGTTCTCCATGGTCTCGCCCTCGCGGTAGTCCGCATCGATCAAGTCGCTTGTCGCAAACCTGTTGGCCTTGGTCACCTTTCGGGCATTGCCAAAATCAATCAGCACTAATTCTCTGCCATGCTTTGTTACCATGATATTCTCTGGTTTTATATCTAAATGGAGTATGTTTTTCTGCCCCGTCACAAACTCCATGATCTCGCAGAGGTTTATCATGAAGAGCAGTATTTGGTTTTGGAACTTCAGGATGTTGTCGTAATGATAGCTCCTGTCGACTGAGGATCGTTCCTCTTCGCGGTAGCTCTCGTAGCTGACCAAGTTGCTCAGTCCGTTGCCTAAGGCCTCAACTCGACGAAGCTTCCAGTACTGCTCCCTGCAGTACTCGTCGAGGTTCCAGCCGTCAATAAACTCCTCAATAACGCAAAAATACGAGGCGCCGTTTATCAGCCCGCCATTAACATGACTGCAGGGCAAGGTGAAGGTCCCCAAATCCTCAACAATATCGTCCACGCGCACGATGGAGCGGCATTCTCTGAGCTCTTCAAAAATCTTCCACTCCTCATTCTTGAAAATCTCTGTGCGGTCGACAGCCTTCCCTCCGATCAGGGCAGTCTTTGGCTTGAACTTGAGCACACAGGAGCTTTGCAGGCCGCCGTCGCGCTTTATCTTGAGGCCTTTATATACCACGCTCTCAGTTCCAATGGCGATAAAACCGTCCCGGTTAATGCCATATGACTTATCGACAATATACTTGTAGGAGTTGCCGAATATCTCACTGCTCATGTTTCTCTGCTTCTCTCGTGCCGGCCTGAGAGAAAATCAGAGAGAATATCGACTCGCTTGAGCCTTCTTCGAGCACCGTCAGCTCCTTGACTTCTTGCCTCTGCTCTTCGCTGCCCGCCGGGATAGCAACGGTCCCGATTGTTAGTTTGCCCATGGTGCTTTCCTAACTGGAGAGGTGCATTGACTGTACGGTGCATTGTACTATTTTTCGACAATGACAGAAAGTTCTCGTTCTTCCTCTTCGCCACCGCGACCCACTTCTGTCATACCGAGTTGAATTATGTCACCCCGGGCCTGGTTGTGTCACCCCGGGCCTGAACCGGGGTCTTGCCACTGGGCCCGCGTGGCTCGCGGCGGGATCGCGGCTCAAAGCCGCGATGACAAACCGGCAAGCTGAGTCTATTCGTTTACCGTAGATACCACAATACTGGCACAGGCGATTTCGATGCCATATGTGCTGGCACAGAACTTGACGTATGTTTTGCCGTCTTTCTCTACGGCGACAATGTCGCGCACGACTTGAGGCAATTCCACGTTGACTTCGTCTTCTGCTATTGACAGCTTGAACGTCGTCACGTTCAAGCAGGTCAGAGACCCGCAGTGTGCTGCCTTGCCCAAACTTTCGAGAAAGTCAAATTTGATGTCGTTCCTGAAGTTG
>JAITHV010000025.1 GCA_031279835.1 Coriobacteriales bacterium | reverse complement strand
GCGAACACATGGTCTTTGTGGACGAGCCGCCTAGCGCACAGCCTCCCAAGGTTCGCGACATGATATTCCAGCTGATAGCGCTGCCGCTATGGGTACTTGATTAGACCTTGCATGCTGCGAAACAAGAACAGGCACAGGACTGCGCCGTGTGGGGTCGTGCAAGTCGAAAAGCTGCATTCGGCTCATAATTGCCCATGGTGCGTCTGCGCTCGCCGCGCGAGCCTCTGTTGCGTTAAAATAGGCATTTGAAGTGGCATTACCGTATCGCGCGTTGCCGCATCGCACATGTGCTTCTTCTGCCACAACGAGACCCGCGTCGCAGCAAAAACAAGCCAGGAGGTCTGTTCTTGAGCCCCAAACACAACCCGTCGGCAAGAGCCACGTCGAGCTCTGGCCAAAAGCGCGCCTCCCAGTCGGGAGCGCGCAACAAGCAGGCAGCCCACCGAGGCGTCGCAGAGGCCAGCCCCCGCGTCTTTAGCGAGAGCGTGAAAAACGACATCGTCGGCCTTTTGATCAGCTTCATCGGCATCATCTTGCTGGTCATCGTCATCCTTCCGGGCGAAGCCATCGCCTCGCGCCTGCTCAACGACGCCGTCCGCCTGCTCGTAGGGCTCGGCGCCTTTGTGCTCCCGTTCATGCTCATGGCCTGGGGTGTGACCTTTTTTGTCCGTCGGCGCGTTGCCTATGCGCCGCTGCGCCTCGTGTTCGGCCTGCTGCTCATCTTTGTTGCCGTAGTGACGCTGCTCGGCACCGCGACGCCGCATGCGGCGAGCGACCCCCTGAGGATCTTCGACCTCGAATGCCTCAAGGCACAAGGCGGCTATCTCGGCGGCTTTTTTGCCTGGGCGGGCATGTCGCTTTTTGGGCAGATCGCCACCGTGCTTGTCTTTGTCGCCGTCATCATTGCAGGGCTCGTGCTCATTGGGTTTTCGATATCGGGACTGGTCGAGCGCGGCGCTGCCCTGCTTGCGCGTAGACGGGAGGAGAAGGCCTCCGGCACACAAGCCAACTCGGGGGCTGCGGGGGCTGCGGGGGTCCCGGGCGCACAAGGTGCCTACCAAATGGCGCCGACGGCGCCCACCTTGTCTATGGACGGTACCTTCGCTCCGACGCGCCTGCGACGCAGCAGAGCCGAGGAGGCAGGCGCCGCGTATGACGACGCCGCGTATGACGACGCCTTTGAGGACGGCCCGCAAGGCCGTCTGCCCCTTGACGCCACCGTGGAGCTCGGCTCCACGCGACGCAACAAGGCAGCTGCATCTCTCAAGGTCATCGACGGCGGCAACGGCAACGTTGACGACGGCAGCGACGACGGCGACGCAGGCAGCAACAGCGCCACGCCACGTAAAAAAGGCTTGCCGAGGGCTTTTGGGCTTGCGGGCGCATCGGCGTCGCCGGCAGCGCAAAAGGCCGGGTCGCCGCCACCAACAGCCGTGCTCTCGGTCCCGGACGACTTCAAGCTGCCGGATGCCAAGGTGCTGCGCGTCTCGCGCGAGAAGGCGACCACCAAGGCCGGCATCAGCGAGCTCAAGGCCACGGCCACACGGCTCCAGGCGACGCTCGAGGAGTTCGGCGTGGACGGAGAGGTCATCGGCTGGACCGCCGGTCCCACCGTCACGCTCTACAAGGTCTCACTCGGCGAAGGAGTGCGCCTCAACCGCATCACCAACCTGCAAGACGACATCCAGCTCTCGCTTGCCGCCCTCGCCATCCGCATCGTCGCCCCCATTCCCGGCACCTCGCTCGTCGGCATCGAGATCCCCAACGACACGCGCAACACCGTGCTGCTCGGCGACGTCTTGTCTGCCACCCAGGCAGGGCCCCTGCAACTCGCCATCGGCAAGGACGTCGAGGGCGACTGCATCACGGCCGACCTGGCCACGATGCCTCACCTGCTCATCGGCGGAACGACCGGCTCAGGCAAGTCCGTCGCCATAAACGCCATCATCATGAGCATTCTCATGCGCGCGACGCCGAGCGAGGTCCGCATGATCCTCGTTGACCCCAAGCGCGTCGAGCTCACGCTCTACAACGGCATACCGCACCTCTACGTGCCGGTGGTGACTGACGCACAGCAGGCGGCCGGCGCGCTGGCCTGGGCAGTTGTCGAGATGGAGCGTCGCCTCAAGGTCTTCGAGAAGCATGGCGTAAAAAACATCCGCCAGTTCAACAGCAAGGTCGCCGAGGAGCTTGAGCGGCGTGCCAAGGAGGAGGAAGAGGAGAAAAAGCGCCTTGCGCTCGCTGCCGAAGAGGAAGCCCGGAAAGCCGCAGCCAGCGACCACGGGGAGCTTGACGCAGACGGCTCCGACGCAGGCGGCCCCGCAGGCTCCGCAGGCGACGCAGGCGACCCCGCAGATGAGGCAGGCGCCGCTGAGGCGACGGGCTCGTCAAGCTCAGCCCGAGACAACGTTGCCACCGCGCAAGACGAGCTTTCGGCCACCATGCCGTACCTCGTGATAGTGATAGACGAACTAGCAGATTTGATGATGGTCGCGGGCAAAGACGTCGAGTCGTCCATCAGCCGCCTCGCCCAGCTGGCGCGCGCCGCCGGCCTCCATTTGATTGTCGCAACGCAGCGTCCCTCCACCAACGTCATCACGGGCCTCATCAAGGCAAACATCGTCAACCGCATAGCGTTCACCGTGGCGTCCGGCATAGACTCGCGCGTCATCCTCGACGCGCCGGGCGCCGAAAAGCTCATCGGCCTCGGCGACCTGCTCTTCGGCCGGCCCGAGTACAACAAGCCGATGCGCATCCAAGGCTGCTACGTGAGCGAGCCAGAGATCGAGACGGTGGTCGATTTTCTCCGCAGCCAAGGCGAGCCAGACTATCATGAGGACATTCTGATGGTGGGCATGGGCCCCATGGGCGCGCAGTCAGGCTATGGCGCAGACGACCTGGGAGACGACGACCCCCTGGTCTGGGAGGCGGCCGACATCGTGGTGTCGTCAGGCCTTGGCTCGACTTCGACCCTGCAGCGGCGGCTCAAGGTGGGCTATGCCCGCGCCGGGCGTATCATGGACATGCTCGAGGCAAAGGGCGTGGTTGGCCCGCCCAACGGCAGCAAGCCTCGCGAAGTGCTTCTCGACGACGTGCTCGACCTCGAGACCTTAAAGGCATTCGAGTCCCGCTGAGCCCTGCTCGGCACGCATAAGCCCGCATAGGGCATGACGAATCCCCGACAACTGCATACATATGTTAAAATATGATGCAGTTTTGCAGGCGACACAAAGAGAGGCAGTCGGCAATGAGGACAACCGTGACAATTGACGATGAATTGTTCGAGAAGGCCGCAGGGTTGCTCGGGTATTCGGGAAGCAGAAGAATCTCAAAGCTTGTCAATGCGGGGCTTGAGTCTCTGATCAGAGTCGAGTCGGCCCGCTATCTGGCCTTACATGAAGGAAGCGAGCCAGATATAACCCCGCCAAGCAGGAAACGCACATGATTCTGGTAGACACCTCGGTTTGGGTGGAGTTCTTCAAGCGCGGCTTCCCGCAGCTTCGAGACCTGCTTGCTGCCGCCCAAGGGACTGTGGTCACTCACGAGATGGTGGTTGGCGAGCTGGCGTTGTGCGGCCACGTGCGCAACAGGAACTTGTTGGCGGCCATCGAAAGCCTGTACATGGTCAGGACGGTCCCTCTCCAGGACTACCTGTCTTTTGTTTTGACAGGAGGCATTGCTGGGCGCGGCATTGGCTATGTGGATGCCAACCTTCTTTTGTCTTGCATCGACCATGCTTTGCAGATTTGGACTTTGGACAAGAGCTTGGCTGAGCTGGCTGCCGAGCACAACTGCCTGTTCAGTGCAAGACTCTAGCCTTGGCATCCTTTAGGCGTCACTCAGGGGCACTGCGGGTTTACAGTAGGTGAACGGATGATCGTTTTCTCCCAAAGCACCTTGCTTTTTTAAGGCGAACCTTCGTACAATAGGCACAGGTACGTCAAAATAATCGCCCATCACACGTCATGGGCAAGGGGGGATCATCATGCATTCGTTCGCACATGCACGTATCGACGGCTTGCACGTCCTTGCACAACGGCTCGCAGTCGTCGCAATCGCCATCCTGCTGGCAGTGGCCAGCGTCTTCACCGTCTCGACTGCTTGGGCGGCGGGAGGCGCCAATGTCGGGCTCGGACAAGGCACCAACAACCGCAACCCACAGGTCATCTACCCGGACGACGGGTTTCCGGCGCCGAAGCAGGTAGACACCATTGTGGACGTCGAGTGGACCAAGCAGATTGACCATCAAGGCTATGACGACGCCTACAGCCAGGGCAAGTCGCAACAGTACAACGGCAAGGCCACGCCTTCTCATGTGGTGCTTAAAAAGGCCGACAACTCGGTGAACTTCTTTGGCTATATGAGCGACCCGAACTGCGACTACGTGTTCAGCGACAAGTACAACAACCTCAATGCCCTGAACTTCACCATGAAGCCGGTGGCTCTGAACTTCCACACCTTCGTGCAGTCAGGCTTCTTGTTCAACGGAAAGATGACCGGCAACACCTTCGACGGCTACGCGGTCATCCTCTCGGTGGACGGCGTGCTCGCCTTGCACAAAGGCAGCTGGGACATGAGCAAGGGCGACTACACGGCCTCGACCTCGACGCGCATCGCCACCTATGCCACGGGGATCAGCAACGGCTCCACGGCCTCTTATACCGTGCGTGTGGTCATTGACCCAGCGACGCGCCACTTCAGCGTCTACATAAACGGGGCCCAGCGCTCAAACATCAAGCAGCCGGTGGCCAACGACCATAACGGATTCGGCTTTTACACCTCGTACACGAGCCATTACTGCTCGCAGCTGACGGTGATGACCTTCTCCAACACCCGCATCGAGATGATAAAGGCGCCGTCAAGCGATCCTTGGAGCGTACTGCAAAAGGTAAATGGCACGGTGCATTACCGGTTGCAGACCAGCACCAGCACCGTCGTCAAGCCCGACACCGTGCAGCCAGGCTATGTGGGGCAGAACTACACCATCACCGCGCCGGCCACGATCACCGGCACAGACGGCAGGCAGTACAGCCTTGTCTCGACCAGCCGTGGCCAGCGCATCGACCCGGCGACCAAGTTCACGTATGACCCCAACGCCAGCAACAACGAGACCACGCTCTACTACGTGCTGGCCGGGCCCAAAGGCACAATCTCAGGGATGCTCTGGATTGACAACAACGGCAACGGCAAAATGGATACGGGTGAGCGTCAACCCAGCACTGAGACCTTCGTCCTCTTCAAGTCAGACGATCTCAATTTTGCGCAGCCACTGACGCGTAGACAGCTGTTCGGTGAGAATGACGACTCGGTTTATTATGCGGCCCTAGACTCAAATCATTCCTACACTATGACTAACATCCCTGCCGGCAAGTACCACATCCGCGGCGGCTGCGAGTGGGGGCCTGAGGACTCTCGCGACCGAGGCACCTCTCTCAAGTACGGGGACGGTTATGACAACAAGGCGGTCACTGCGACTGCCGCCGACGGCAATGCGCATCCTTATACCGCCAATGGCAAAAACTGGCAAGGCCGTGCGGCAAACCCGACCATACTGAACGTCATCATTAACACCAACGGCCAGCAGGTCACCAACCAAAACATTGGTCTCACCACCAAGGTGCTGGTCGGACTTGTAACAAGCCCGGCATCTGGCTCGACCATCAACGGGAGCGGGCAGACCATCACCTACGGCATTCGAATCTGGCCGCATCTCCAATACTTACCGACTACCACCTATAGCGATTTGTCGTCAGGCATCAAGGTCACGCAGGTGCTGCCAAAAGGCATGACCTATGCCGGTGGCCAAAGCATACAAGTCAAGCAGACGGGACCCAGTAGCGCTGCAAATGTCATCAATCAAGACAGCTGGCCTGACAGCTGGGCAACCGCGCCGGCTGCGTCGGTCAACAGCAGTGTGTCTGGCCCGACTCAGACGACGCTGGCCGACGGGCGGGTGCAACTGGTCTGGACCATAGACAAGGTCTGCCGGGGCCACGCGCTGCTGTTACAGTTCAACGCGGCGACCCACGGGCCTGGCTATTTCGAAACCAACTTTGTCTTAACTGCCTCAACCGAGCCTACCGCTATCACCAGCAACACCGTGACGCACGCCACTGGCCAGTCCACGATCACTGAGCGCTACTTTAGCTTTGACGGGCACGCGCTCAAGGCAGACACGAGCGCCATGACCAACAACTCGGCCATCTATACTGCCGCGGCCGGCAAGACCGCAAGCATAACGCCCCCTGCCACACCGGCGCCTCCTGGCGGCTTCACCTACGACTACGCCGGCTTTTTGCTGGGCGATGCCGAGTTCAACAGCTATGTCCATGGCACCAACATGCCCGGCAGCAGCGCCCCTGCCGCCCTGCGCACCGGCACGCCGACGTTTGGCCCGGTGAACGGCAACGCCACGGTCTACCTGCTATTCGACAAGCACCGCCAGAAAGTGACGGAGCGCTATCGGGTGATGGGTGACGCTGGCACCGCACTTTCTCCAGACACTATTACCCAACA
>JAITHV010000016.1 GCA_031279835.1 Coriobacteriales bacterium | reverse complement strand
CAACAAGTGCGTCTATTATTATGGCTGCCTGCTGCACGGCGCCCGGCGCCATGCGTCGCATGCCGACATCGTGGTCACCAACCATGCGCTCTTGTTCTGCGACTGCATGTTTGACGGCGCGATCCTGCCGCCCATAGCGCACTGGGTCATCGATGAGGCGCACGCCGCCGAGAGCGAGGCCCGCCGTCAGCTCACCGTGCAAGTCGAGGCCCGCGGCCTCATGAACGACTTGGTCCAACTGCGGGGGACCGACGGCATGCTCGCGCATCTGGTCGCGCGCGCGCAGAAGACCGGGGGCGGGCTGCTCGTCGTCGGGCTTGCCAACAAGCTGCGCACCAGTGCTGTCGCGGCACAGCCGGTGGCAGAGTCGTTCTTCTCACACGTAAAAGAACTCAGCGAGCTTGCAGTAAAAAGCAACTACGACCGAATAGACCTGTGGATAAACCCACAGGTGCGCGACAGCAGCCAATGGGGCATGGTCGTCTCATTGGGCGGTGCGCTCATAAAACGTCTCGAGGGGCTCGTCAAGGAGGGGCGCGACACTGTCTCTGCGTGCGCTGAGTTCGAAGAGCTGCTCGAGGCGCAGAGCGACCTCTCGGCGTTGGTCATGCGCCTACAAGAGATCCGCGACGCGCTCACGCTCATCGTCGAGGGAGTGGATCAGGGCTATGTGTACTATGCCGAGCTCGACCGGCGCGAGAACGTGCCAGGCGACCGCCTCGTTGCGGCATCGCTCGATGTGGGCGGGGCGCTCGCAGAGAGCTTCTACCCTCAGCAGATGAGCGTCACCTATGCCTCGGCGACCATTGCAGCAGGGACGGACTTCTCGTATTTTGTGCGCGGAGTGGGGCTTGACCTCATTCCCGACGGCTCCTTTAGCACGCTGCAGCTTGCCTCAAGCTACGACTTTGAGCAAAACATGACGGTGTTCTTGCCTGACGACCTGCCGGAGCCCAATGGCCCAGGCTACCGCACGGCACTCGAAGAGCTGTTGTTCGAGGTGCACGTCGCGATGGAAGGCAGCGTGCTCACGCTGTTCACGAACCGCCGCGACATGGAGCGCTGCCACGAACAGCTCAAGCCGCGCCTTGAGGCGCGCGGCCTGCAGCTCAAATGCCAGTTTCGCACCATGAGCGCCAAGAGGCTGCGCGATGAGTTTGTTGAGGACAAGCACTTGAGCCTGTTTGCGCTCCGCTCGTTTTGGGAGGGCTTCGACGCACCGGGCGAGACGCTGCGCTGCGTGATTATTCCTAAACTGCCTTTTGGTCGGCCGACCGACCCGCTCCAATGCGAGCGCGACCAGCGCGAGAGTAACGCATGGAAGCGCTACGTTTTGCCTGAGGCGGTCATTGACCTCAAGCAGGCGGCAGGCCGGCTCATCCGAAGCTCGACAGACACCGGATGTCTCGTTCTTGCAGACGCCCGGCTGCGCACCAAGTGGTACGGCAGGAGTTTTCTTGCCGCTCTGCCCTCGCAGCGCCAGTATGTGCGCTCAACATTAGAGATAGTTGAGGAGATGCGCCGGCTTTACTGACTTCTGGTATGTGTGTCGGCATATACAGCAAGTGAGATACTCAACGCGTCCTGCTTTTATCAAAACTCCCCAAGACATTTCAAAAATATCGAAAAAAATTACCGGATTCTCTCTAGCAAAGCCCCGTTCAGCGCAGTACTATGGAACACAACCGAATACCGTTTTGCCTTTGATCGTGCAAGAATGTCACACATCTTTGATGTGTTGACGATGTTTAATGACACGATTGCGAGGAATCCGGTTAAAATCCGGAGCTGCAGACCACAGCTGTGAGTGTGGACTGACGGGCAATATACCACGGGTGACAAAAAATCACCTGGAAGGTGCCCGAAGGGACGATGCACGAGCCAGAAGACTTATCGGGGCATACGGCTTCAGTACTTCCGGGTCGCCGGGAAGCTGCCGTGTTCTTCTCCATACCATCCTGTGCTGCCGGGTGGACGCGAGAGCTTTAAACGACCTGGACGGGTCGTTTTTCGTTGTCTGGCGAAAGGAGAGAGGCATGCGGTTGCTTTACACGACACTAAGCGCAATTCCCCCTACAACAATAGAGCATTATTCTCGCGCCTGATAAGGCTCCTCAGGCGTCGGTCGCACTCCGTATTCGCTGAGGCGTGCGTGCGACCGGCGCCATAAAGATACCCTGGCATGACCAGGTATGCACCATGAACGGTTCGAGGTACCAGCGTTGGAACAAGGGAGTACTCATGAGAGAGAACAGTTTTAAGAGTCAACCGGATGATATGCCACAACGGGGCAGACGGCCTGTCTGGAAGCTGTGGCAGCGCCTCGCAGTAACTGTCGCGCTGGCGACGGTGGGCATCCTGGGGGTTGGTCAACTAGGACCAGGCATCACGTCGGCCGAGGCCATGGAAGTAGACACCGGGGTGACCGAGGTCAAGGTGCCTGTGGTGCTTACGGCCGGCGAGGCAGTTGCCGGAGGCGAGCTGGGCTTCTCTAAGAGCTCGGGGCTTGAGTTTGTGCGCTTTGACAAGGGCTCGCACATAAACAACAAAGTCCAGGCAACAGTAGGAGACGTCACCTATATCGGCTTCTTTGCCATGGACAACACCTATGTGCCGAGCAACGGCGGCATCTACATGGGCGAGCTGGTGTTCAAGTACCCCGGCACTGCCCCCGAGCAGGTCACGCTCAAAGAGATGAACCTCTACAAGAAGGTGGGCTCTGACGTCGACGTGAACCGGTCGCAGCCCAACACGGTTATACCGATACAGCGCGCGTCGCAGCAAAGCCCCGACCCCGACCCTGGCAAGCAGGACCCGGACCCTGGCAAGCAGGACCCGGACCCTGACCCCGGCAAGCAGGACCCCCCCAATAATAACGGCGGCGGCGGAAATAACGGAGGCGGCGGCAACGGCGGCGGTAACAACGGTGGCGGTGGCGGTGGCATCGGCTCCATCACGAGCTCAGGCAACGGCACTGGCACTGGAACCGGCAGCGGAACGGGCACGGGCGGCGCAGCAGGCACCGGCTCAGGCACAGGCAGCTCGTCTGGCCTGTCGTCGGGCAGCGGCAGCGGCTCCTCAGCCGGCTCAGGCAACACCGCAACGATTGGCGAAGACGGCACGGCGCTCGGCGAAGGGTCAGACGGCCAAGCGCTCATGGTGCCCTGGTATGCCTGGCTATTGGCAGGTCTTGCCGCAGCTGCCCTCCTCCTGCTCTTCTTCCTGCTTTTCTGGAGAAGGCGCCGTCGGCAAGAAGAGGCCGCGGATGTGCCATCTGGCGAGATCAAAGTGTCATGAGGCTTCAGGCATGGCAGCACTGGACAACAACACCGAGGCCCGAGATGTCTAGGAAGCGCAATTTCTCGCTCAGAGGGTCGCCAAGGTTCCCCGTTGAGTTCTGGAAGGAAAGCCAACAGCTTACCGATGAGGACTATCGGCTGCTCAAGCCCCTAATAGAGAAAGCACGTGTCCTGGGCTATACGCCGACTAAGGCCGAGGTGCAAGAAAGCGCAGACATCAAGTGGCGTTTCAGAACGTGGGGAGACGCCGTCAAGGCAGCGGGGCTGCCGAGCACCAACAGCCCTGAGCAGCAGAGGCTCAGGGCGCTGGCGCGGCAGCGAACCCGCAAGGAAGACGCTCGAGAGGAGAAAGCCATAGACACGCCTCTTGCAGAATAAGCCGTGCAAGAGAACGGTGCTAGGGCTTGCGCCTGACGTTACCTGTACGACCGGTGATCGACATTGACGTCCGTTGCGGTGACAAGCCGCTGCAACGGACGAGGCAATGACAACAGATAAGGCACCACCGACCCCAGAACCGTGCACGACACCGACGAAAGAGAGGACAAGATGCAAAAAAACAAGACATTGTCCGCCCAAAGGGGCCAGGCCCCGCCGAGGCGCCGCAGCGCCTGGGCACCAACGCTCAGGCTGCTGCTCGCGCTGATGCTCGCGCTTGGACTCGCACCGGCCGTGCCCGCCTTCGCTGATGCGGCACCGACTCCGGAGGCGCCGATCGAGCAGGCCGTTGAGACGCCTGCGGCACCCGAGGTCGCACCAGCACCCGAGGACGCTGCCGCTGCCGCGCCCCTTAAGGCACCTGCAGCTGACCCGGTTGTTCCGCAGTCCGACGAAGAGACCGTGACCATCTACATGACCTTCGAGGGCTTCAACCTTGGGCAAGGCTATTTGATCGAGCCACATCAGCTCGAGGTGCCCGCCGACTGGAATGTGGCGCAGGCGACCGTCGCGTTGTTGAACGAGCTGGGAATTGGTTATCGGTACACAGGATTCGTCGAATCACAGTTTTACCTGAGTGCGCTCAACCTCCCCAATCGACCGACGCAAGTGGGCGGCCCGGGCGGGGTGGTGTTCCCTGACTACATCCTCAACAGCGAGGGCGGGGACGAGGTTCCCTACGAGGATCTGATTCCGACCGACAGCTGGCTGGCAGAGTTTCACTACTACTTCATGTCGGGCTGGATGCTCACCGTCAACAACTATCTCATTAACCGAGGAACCTCTGACTGGGCAGTCGAGGAAGGCGCAGTCGTCCGTTGGCAGTACACCGTCAAAGGCTACGGGGCCGACCTTGGCCATGCAGACAGCGGCGGCTGGGGGGAAGACCCCTATTACAGCCAGGCAAACAAGGACGCACTGATCCGTGCCCTGTTTGCCCCTGATGCCACCGAGGCGGCCAAGCAGGCGGCGCTCGCGGTTGCCATCAACCCGCTTTCGACCCCGCTAGAGGTCTTGCAGGCGATAGACGCCTTGCTCGCGGGGCCGCAGGCACCTGAGCCGGTAGATATAACAGAATCTCTGCAAGCGGCTCTCGCCTACCTTGCCACATCGGTGCCCGCGCCAGAATTCGGCACATCGGATGGCGAGTGGAGCGTGCTTTCTCTTGCGCGCGGCAACGCTTCCTACGTGACGCAACAGTACTACGACGACTATTACAACCGCATTGTGGAAACCGTGCAGAACACCCCTGGTGCACCAAAGCTGCATAACGTCAAGTCCACCGAGAACAGCCGCCTCATCTTGGCGTTGAGCTCCATCGGCAAAGACGCCCGCAACGTCGGCGGCTACAACCTCCTGGAGCCTTACGCCAGCTTCAGCTGGGTCAAGATGCAGGGCATCAACGGCACGACCTTTGCCCTTATTGCGTTTGACACCAACGGCTACGAGTTTCCCGAGCTCGTGGGCACGGGCACGCAAACGACGCGCGCGGTGCTCATAAACGAGCTGCTGAACAAAGAGATCAAAAAGGGCACGGCTGAGGCAGGCGGTTGGGCGCTGGCTGGCTCGAACCCCGACCCTGACATGACGGGAATGGTGCTTCAAGCACTTGCACGCTACTATAACGATCCCAGTTATCCCGACGTTGCCCCTGCAGTTGATCGCGCCGTGAGCAAGTTGGCAGAAATTCAAAATGCTGATGGTGGCTACACTACCTTTGGCGACGCGAACATGGAGAGCTGCGTGCAGGTCATCACGGCGCTCTCTGGCCTCGGCATCGACGTGCAGCTCGATCCGCGCTTCCAAAAGCCCGGCGGGAACCCCTTGACCGCGCTGCTTGCCCATCAGCTCGAGTCGGGCGGCTTCAAGCATGTTATGAGCGGAACTGTCAACGGCATGGCTACCGACCAGGGAACCTACGGTCTCGTTGCCTATGACCGCTTCCTCAAAGGAGAAAACAGCCTCTACTACATGGCTGATGCTTTTTCGACCACGCAGCCCTCGGCAGACAAGGCCGCGCTTGATGCGGCAATTACTGCGGCACAAGCGCTCATAGAAGCAGACTACACTGCTGCGAGTTGGGCAGCCTTTGCCAGTGCGCTCAGTGCGGCCACGATCGTGTCGGGAGATGCCGATGCGACTCAAGAAGAGGTGGACGACGCGCTCGTCGCGCTCACGGCGGCGCAGGACGCGCTCATAGCGGCACCTGCCGAGCCTGCCGCATCCGCCAAGGTGTGGGTGCAGCTTGACGATGCGGGCTACTATCTCGCGGGTGGCGCCCTGACGGCAGCCCCCGGGCTCTCTGAGCAGTACGGCTACCGTGACGAGTTCAACGGGGCGCACGTGTCTGCACTTGACGTGCTGGTCGCAGCCCATATAGCGTTGTTCGGCGATGAGGACTTGGGAGACTTTCTTGCCCTGACCTCAACCGGCTTTACCTCGCTTGCCTTTGGCGTAGCAAGCCCTTCGCTTGTCTTCTATGTCAACGGCGCGCAGCCGGGCAACGGCGTCTACACACAAGACAATTCCTTGGGCGGCACTTCGCAGCTCGGTTACTCGCTCTCGCAGGCACGCGTCGCGAACAACGACGAGGTATCGTTCGTCATGCTGCAAGACAGCATGTGGATGGACACCATCACGTGGTTCGAGGCAGATGGGTCTAAATCAACGACTGCCACTGTTGAGGCCGGTGCCACTCTAGAGCTTGCAATCAAGGGATTCATGAACTGGTATGGCCTGAGTGACGCAGCAACGCAGCTCCAGCACACCGATGGCGTCGAAGACGCACAGTTGGTTGTTGTCACTGTTGACGAGCAGACCGGCGTGGGAACGTTCACCAACATTGCGGGGGCGCTGACCAACGCTGACGGCAAGGCCGTTGTGACGTTCGACACGCCTGGGACCTATATCGTCTCAGCGTTTGACACTGCGGGGATCTTCCCCATAGTTGCCCCACGTATCACGGTAACGGTGACCGAGGCCCCCGTCATTCCTGAGGCAGACAAGACGGCGCTCAACGCCGCGATTGCCGCTGCGCAGGAGCTCGTCGAGGCCGACTATACCGCAACGACCTGGGCGGCATTCGCCCTGGCACGCACTGCGGCAGTAGTCGTCTCAGGCGATGCTGACGCGACCCAGGCAGAGGTTGACGACGCGCTCGCCGCGCTCACGACAGCACAGGCTGAACTCGTCACGGTGCCCGTGCCCGGCGCACCTGCTGAGCTCACCATCGCCGGCCCTGCAACAGCTTTCGCTGGCGACGCCTTTGACGTGAAGGTCTCTTTGGCCAATGTCGAGCGGGCGGCAACCCTTTATGTCTCGCTCGAGCTCGGCGCAGGCGTCACGTACTCCGAGGCCACCCTTATCGCGTCGCTTGAAGCCCTTGCAGGCTTTGAGGTCATGAACGTGTTCGTGCGGTCTGACACCGGCGTCATCGACGTGACGATTAGCGCCTGGGATCCCGGCGTGACGCTCGCGGCCGGCACCGAGGTCCTGCGCCTCAGCCTCGTCGCGGCAGATCCCGGTTCCGCCTCGGCAACGCTCGTCGGCGCCGAGCTGGCAAGCTACACCGACGACGAGTTCAAGTCAAAAGACGTGGACGTGACGCTCCCCTCTGGCGATGACGCCACCGTCACCGTCACAGTCGAGGAGCCGCAACCCGTGTATCAGCGCTACGACTTCAACCGCGACGGCAAGGAGACCCTAGCCGACCTCGCCTTCGCTCAGATCTACTACCACGCCTCCGAGGCCACAGGCGGCACCGCCTGGGCCATGGTGGTCGAACGCGGCATGGACATCAACGAGGACGGCAAGCTCGACATCGCCGACTACGTGCTCATCCTCGGGTATCTCTACAACCGGTAAGCGCTACTGAACGCCGGCCGCAGTGGGAATCCACTGTGGCCGGCGAGTATGGCGAGTCTGTCGCCTCGCCAACTACGAAAGTGAGGGCATCATGCGAGTATCATTCCATAATCAACAGTGCCGGGTACTCGCCCGGCGACGTGGTATCGGAGTGCACGCACTCAGACTGATGCTCGCACTGATGCTCGTGGCGGGTCTCGTCCCGGCCGTCCCGGCCTTTGCAGACGAGACTTTGCCGCCACAGTCACAACTCTCACAGCCTGTTGATGAGCAGGCTGTCTTGACTGTGCCCGAGATCCCCGCCCCTGCCCCTGCAACGCCAGCAGGTGACGCCATAGTGCCGCTCTCGCCAGAAGAAACCGTCACCATCTACATGACTTTTGAGGGCTACAACCTCGGTCAAGGCTATTTGATCGAGCCGATGCGGTTCGAAGTGCCTGCAGACTGGAACGTGGCACGGGCGACTGACGCTCTGTTGAACGAGCTGGGGATTGGTTATCAGAACACGGGAACTATCGACTCTGGCTTTTACCTGAGCCAACTGAACCTTCCCAATCGGCCGACGCACGTGGGCGGTCAAGGCGGGGTGGTGTTCCCTGACTACATCCTCAACAGCGAGGGCGGAGACGAGGTGCCCGACGAAGGCCTTATCCCCGAAGACAGCTGGCTGGGGGAGTTCCACTACTACTACATGTCGGGATGGATGCTCACCGTCAACAACTTCCTTATCAACAAAGGCACCTCTGACTGGGCAGTCGAGGAGGGCGCCGTGGTCCGCTGGCAGTTCACGGTCAAAGGCTACGGGGCCGACCTTGGCCTTGCAGACAGCGGCGGCTGGGGGGAAGACCCCTATTACAGCCAGGCAAACAAGGACGCACTGATCCGTGCCCTGTTTGCCACTGATGCCACCGAGGCGGCCAAGCAGGCGGCGCTCGCGGTTGCTGTCAACCCGCTTTCGACCGAGACGCAGGTGTCAGAGGTCATCAGTGCCCTGCTGGGCGGCGCACTACCGCAACCCGACAAGACGGCGCTTCAAAGCGCCATCAATGCAGCGGCCCAGCTCGTTCAGTCGGAGTACACCGCTGCCACCTGGGCCCCGTTTGCGGATGCGCTCAGAGCGGCTCAGGAAGTCTATGGCAACGCAGAGGCAACCCAGGCCGAGGTGAGCACAGCCGCAAGCGAGCTTACGGCAAAGCAGGGAGCGCTTCAGAGGATTGTCGCGCAGCCCCCTAACAAGACGGCGCTTGTCGCTGCGGTCGCTGCGGCCGAGGCGCTTGTCGCAACCGATTACCTGAGCTCAACCTGGGAGCCCTTTGCCGCCGCGCTCGGCATCGCAAAAGGCGTCGTCGCCAATACCGGCGCCACCCAAAAGCAGGTTGATGACGCCCTGGCGGAGTTGAACAAGAAAAAGGTCGCGCTCGTCAGGCCGAACGTTGAGCCGGCAGACGTCGCGACGCCGCTCTACAAGGTCCTCGCGTATTTGCCCACCATGGTGCCTGAGCCTCAGTTCGGCACCATCGCAGGGGAGTGGAGCGTGTTCTCGCTTGCGCGCGGCAATGCTGCATCCGTGTCACAGCAGTACTATGACGACTACTATGGCCGCATGGTCGCACTGGTCCAAAGTGTGGGATCGTCCAAGCTGCACGACATCAAGTCCACCGAGAATAGCCGCCTCATACTTGCACTGAGCGCTATTGGCAGAGACGCGCGCGACGTGGGCGGCTACAACCTCTTGGAGCCCTATGCCGACTTCAACTGGGTTAAGATGCAGGGTATCAACGGCCCTGCCTATGCCCTTATCGCGCTTGACACCAACGGCTATGAGTTCCCGCTGAACGCGAGCGTGAGCACCCAGACGACACGCGGCGTGATTATCGACTTTCTGCTTGGCAGAGAGATCGGAAAAGGGACGCCTGCTGCGGGAGGCTGGGCGCTGTCGGGCAAGAACCCCGACCCCGACGTCACCGCCTTCGTGCTACAGGCACTCACGCCCTACTACAACGACCCCGCGTACCCGGCCGTTGCTGCTGCGGTTGACCGCGGCGTGAGCAAGCTGTCAGCCATACAAGGCCAAGACGGAGGCTACACGACGTTTGGAGACTCAAACTCCGAAAGCTGCGTGCAGGTCATCGTGGCGCTCTCTGGCTTAGGGATTGACGCGCAGCGTGACGGGCGTTTTGTCAAGCCAGGCGGTAACCCCGTCACTGCAATGTTGCGCCATCAAGACGCTTCTGGCGGCTTTAGGCACGTCTTGAACGGAAGCGTAGACGGCATGGCGACCGACCAAGGGGCCTATGGGCTCGTTGCCTACAGTCGCTTCCTCAAGGGGTCTAACCGGCTCTACGACATGCGAGACGCGTTTGCGGCTCCCGAGAGTCCTGAGGCCCCGACCGTAAGCACCGCCGCCCTTGCCCAGGCCGTCGCTTTAGCCAAGGCATTGGACGCGGCCAGGTTCACAGCGCAGAGCTGGGCGGGAATAGCAGCGGCATTAGAGGCGGCAAGCGCGCTGCTGGTCAACCCTGCTGCCACACAAGAACAGGTTGACGGGGCGCTCGTCACGCTCATGAGTGCCCTCAACAAGCGTGTCGAGGTGGCAAACAAAGAGAGTCTCAAGCAAGCCATCACCACAGCAAGCGCGCTCGACTCCAAGCAGTACACCCCCGCGACCTGGACCCCGCTGGTCACGGCACTTGACGGCGCCAAAAAAGTGCAAGCAAACGAGACCGCCTCGCAAACTCAGGTAGACACGGCACTTACGGCGCTCATCTCAGCGATAGGAAGCCTTGCCTTGGCCCCGAACGATGACAAGGTCAACGAGAAGGGCAACGGGTCAAACAACGGCGGCACTGCCAACTCTGGCAACGGCATTCGGATCACCGGCAGCACGAGCCAGGGCGGGTCCGGCAACAGCGCTTCGGGAAGCGGCACGTCTGCGTCGGGCGCCTCTGGAACAGGCGGCACAGGTGCAGGAACTGGCACGGGCAGCGGAAGCGGGTTTACCACGAAGGCGTCGGCGGCCGCAAGCGACAGCTTAGGCTCGGATGCAAGCAGCATCGCAGAGACAGACGTTCCCGAAGAGCCGGGCGGCTGGCCGTTCGGCCTTCCTCTCAACATGCTGATCGGCATAACAATGATCGCGCTCGCCGCAGCAATGGCCATCGCGCTGCTTGTGGCTCGCGCCGTGAGGCGCAGCAGGCTGCAGGCAGTTCCGGTAGGCTAACACAGCCAAACACCGAGCTGTGTGAGACAAACAAAGGAGTGGAGAGATGAAGCTGACAAAGAAGACCGTACTATTAGGCTCGTTAGTCGCCTTGCTGGTGTTCGGAGGGCTAGGGCTCATATTGACAACGGCGTTCGCGCAGCCCGTGCCCACGCCAAAAGCGAGCAGCGCGGCGACTGAGCAGTCCGCAAAGAGCGCAACTGGCGCAGACAGCCAGCAGGCATCGCTTGCGTCTGAATCGGGAGAAGACACCGCTGCGGCCAATGACCCCTCCGGCGACGGCACTGCCGCAGGGCAACAGGGCTCAGGCGACGGAGGCGTTATCAGTCAAGCAGACAACTCGAACTACGACAACCTCGGGCAAGCAAACGCTCCTTTCAGCAACGGCACGGGCGACAGCCCCGCCACTAACCCGGGAGCCGGAGCCGCCCCCACGCAGCCCGCTAAACAGGCAACCTGCACGCTCTCGATCAGCTGCTCGACGATCCTCGACAACATGGACAAGCTGCGTCCGAACAAAAAGCCGTTTGTGCCTTCTGACGGCTGGATAATGACGAAGCGCACCGTCAACTTCACGCCCGGAGAGAACGTGTTCGACGTCCTCAAACGCGAGGTTGAGGCAAGCGGCATACACATGTCGTTCAGATGGACGCCCATGTACAACAGCGTCTACATCGAAGGCATAAACCAGCTCTACGAGTTCGACACCGGCGAGCTCTCTGGCTGGATGTACTGCGTGAACGATTGGTACCCCAACTACGGCGCCTCTGTCTACGAGCTCAAAGACGGCGACGTCATTGAGTGGAACTACACCTGCGACCTCGGAAACGATCTTCCTGGCGCCGCCTGGGCACTCGGCTAACATGACCAGCAAAGACAGTTTTTCGTCATATCACCCCTTTGTGAGCTTGGTGTTCTTTGTTGCGGTCACCTGTTTTGCGATGTTCATCCTGCAGCCGGTGTGCCTCGTCATATCGCTGAGCGGAGCATTGACGTACGCCATCTACCTCAACCGTGGCAAGGCGGTGCGGTTCACGCTGATGTTCATGCTCCCGCTCGTCATACTCGCGGGCATATTCAACGCGCTGTTCAGCCATCAAGGCGTGACCATACTCGGCTACCTCTACGACGGAAACCCCCTGACGTTTGAGTCTATCGTGTACGGCCTTGTCTCGGGCGTCATGCTCGTCACGGTGATCACCTGGTTCTCGAGCTTTAACGTCGTGATCACGACCGACAAGATCGTGTACCTCTTTGGGAGGATAATACCGGCCTTGTCGCTCGTCATCTCAATGGTGCTGCGCCTGGTGCCCCGCTACAAAGCGCAGGCAAAGGTGATCGCGGGCGCCCAGCGTTGCGTCGGGCGCGACCCCTCGACGGGCAACATCTTCCGGCGTGCCCGCTCGGGGATACGTATCGTCTCTATCCTGGTGACCTGGGCGCTCGAAAACGGCATCGAGACGGCCGACAGCATGAAGAGCAGGGGCTATGGCATTCCGGGACGCACGGCCTTCTCGCTCTACCCATTGCGCAGGCGAGACCTTATAGCGCTTGGGTACTTGGCGTGCCTCATTGCTTTGATGCTGACGGGAAGCCTGGCCGGCGCCCTGACCTATTACTACATCCCAATGTTTTGGGGCGAGCTGGTCGGTCCCTTGCAAGTGGCTATATACATAGGATATTTTGCCTTGTGCTTCATGCCCATGGCAGTCAACCTTAGAGAGGACCTGGTGTGGAGGCGCTTGTTGCAAAAGACCTGACGTTCTCGTATCCGACACGTGTCGACGCGGCGCTCGACAACGTAAGCCTGACCGTGCGCAAAGGCGAGTTTGTGGTGCTGTGCGGGTCCTCGGGCTGTGGCAAGACAACGCTGATGCGACACTTCAAGCCAGCTTTGACGCCGCACGGCAGGCGCGAGGGCACCTTGCTGTTTGAAGGCAAGGACATCTCCTCGCTCAGCCTGCGGGAGGTGTCGGCCGGCATCGGGTTTGTCATGCAAAACCCCGACAACCAGATCGTGACGGACAAGGTGTGGCATGAGCTTGCGTTCGGGCTGGAGAGCCTTGGCGAGGACTCTGCGACGATCCGCTTGCGCGTGGCCGAGATGACCTCGTTTTTTGGCATACAGACGTGGTTTCACAAAGACGTGACAGACCTCTCGGGCGGACAAAAACAACTGCTGGCCCTTGCCTCGATCATGGCGATGCAGCCTTCGGTGCTGCTGCTCGACGAGCCGACGAGCCAGCTTGACCCCATCGCTGCCGCAGAGTTCTTGCAGACAGTCGGCAAGATAAACCGCGACCTGGGCATCACGGTTGTGCTCACCGAGCACCGGCTCGAGGAGGCGTTCGCGCTTGCGACGCGGGCTGTGGTGCTTGACAAGGGCAAGATTGTTCTCGACGGCGCGCCCACGGAAGTCGCGCAAGGCCTGCGCAGCCTCGGGAGCGGCATGTTCCGCGCGATGCCGGCGCCTATGCGCATCTGGGCTGGCATCAACAACGACAAGGCCTGCCCCATGAACGTCCGCGACGGGCGCGTGTGGGTGGATCACATCGTCGCCGCCAACAAGGAGGGCGCCGGCCTGGAGCGCATGGCCGACTATCGGGCCCAAAAGGACTCGATGGCGCCGGCTGGCGCGTCTGCGGTCCCTGCCGTGGAGCTTGACGACGTGTGGTTTCGCTACGAGAAGAACCTGCCCGACGTGGTGCGCGGCGCGTCGCTCAAGGCGTATCCCGGCAAGATCACTGCCATCCTCGGCGGCAACGGCACGGGCAAGACGACGACGCTCTCGCTCATCGCTGGGCTCAACAAGCCTTATCGCGGCACCGTTCGCATTGAGGGAAAGCCGATCGAAAAGATTCCCGTCGGCCAGATCTTCAAAGGCCTGCTCGGCGTCTTGCCACAAAACCCCCAGGCGCTCTTCACCGCAAAAACTGTTGAGGAGGACCTTCTCGAGATACTCTCGGGAGTGCGCATTTCGCGAGAGGCACGACTCGCCAAGGTGCATAGGATGGCGGCGCTGTGCAAGCTCGACGGGCTGCTCGGAGCACACCCCTACGACCTCTCAGGCGGCGAGCAGCAGCGCGCGGCGCTTGCAAAGGTGCTGCTGTTGCGCCCGAAGATCTTGCTGCTCGACGAGCCGACAAAAGGCTGCGACGCCGAGTTCAAGGCGGTGCTCGCCGGCATCCTGCGCAAGCTGACTGACGCCGGCGCCACCATCATCATGGTGAGCCACGACATCGAGTTTTGCGCCGAGCACGCGGACACCTGTGCGCTGTTCTTCGACGGAGAAGTGGTCAAGACCGACGAGCCGTACGGGTTCTTCTCCGGAAACAGCTTTTACACGTCGGCGGCAAACCGCATGGCGCGGCATCAGTTCCCGCAGGCCATAACCGTCAGCGACGTCATTGTGGCGCTGGGGGGTGAGCCTGATCACTACGTGCGCCTTCTGCCCGACGACTGGGACGACACATCGGTCTATGAGATGGGCGCGGAGGACCCCGAAGAAAAGACTCTCGGGACCAAGAAGAGAAAGATGGGGCCGGCGCGCGTCGCCATGGTGGCGCTCACCCTCACGAGCCTCATTGCCAGTATCGTCATGGCAATACTTGAGCGCGACGGCATGATGACGTTCATCTCGGCAGGGGAGGGCGCGACTCTGATCGGCCAAAACCCCGCCGAGCTCTGGAAGTACACGGGCATCCTGCTTTGGATTATCGCCTCGCTCGCCACTCTGGCGCTCTCCTTCTCATGGAAGCGCACTGCCGTCTCGGCGGCAAAGAACCCTGACGAGAAGAGCACAAAGAGCCATGGCAAGGACAAGCTCTTCTTACAGTCTGAGCCGCTGACCGCAAGGACGTGGATAGCGGTGGGCATTGCCCTCCTGCTTATCCCGGCTACCCTCTTGTTTGGAGTCATGGTCTTAGGAGGCAGGTACTATTATCTAACAGCACTAATGATAGTGTTAGAATGCATGGTGCCCTTTTTGCTCGTGTTCGAGGGGCGCAAACCGCAGGCGCGCGAGATCGTCATACTTGCGGTCTTAAGCGCCATAGCCATCGCCGGCCGCGTCGCATTCTTCATGCTTCCCCAGTTCAAGCCTGTCACGGCGTTTGTCATCGTCGCTGCGGTGGCGTTCGGCGGGGAGGCGGGATTTTTGGTGGGCGCCGTCTCGGGATTTGCCAGCAACATGTTCTTCGGCCAAGGCCCCTGGACCATATGGCAGATGTTCTCTTATGGCCTCATTGGGCTGTTGGCGGGAATCCTGTTCAGAAAGGGAGTTATATCGCGTGCGAGCATAACGCTGGCGATATTCGGCGGCCTGTGCGCGTTTCTCATCTATGGCCCCGTCATGGACGTCGCGTCGACGTTTATGTGGGGCTCTGGCGATATCGTCGACAAGATCGTCCCCCATTTGATCTCGGGAATCCCCTTTAACCTCGTGCATGGCGCCGCTACGGTCTTCTTCCTGATCGTGGTGGCCAAGCCCATGCTCGAGAAGCTCGACCGCATCAAAGTGAAATACGGGCTAGTCGAGAAGCGCCCTGAAGTGGCGCCTGTCGCGGTGGGCGCGGCAGCGTTGCTGCCTAAGACCACCTCGACCGTCTGACCGACAAACACGACACAACACAGCAGGCCAGGGGAGTGGTCGTTGCCGGACGGCAGGTACCAGGCAAGGGTACGGCAGAGGACTCGGCTAGGGGCGAGCCGGGCCTCTGCGACTGCCGTGGGCAGACTTCAGCTGTGGTCTTCCAGTATCATGAACAAGTGAACCGAGCGGGGCGCAAGGCGGCCTACACATGCCCTTGTGCCCTGAAGCCTCGCCCTAAGGAGACCAGCAATGAACATCCTCGTAATAGGAAGCGGCGGCAGGGAGCATGCGATCGTGTGCTCGCTTGCCTCTTCTGCTGTCAGCGACACGGTATTCGTCGCGCCGGGCAACGGCGGCAGCGCGCCCGGTGTGGTCAACGCGGGGCTTGCGGCGACTGACGCCGAGGCCGTGTGCGCCTTCTCGCGCGAGCATGACGTAGGGCTTGTGGTCATCGGCCCCGAGGCGCCGCTCGTCGCCGGCCTTGCCGACGCCGTGCGAGCTGCTGGCATAGCCTGCTTTGGCCCTGGCGCACAAGGCGCGCGTCTCGAAGGGTCAAAGCAGTTCTCCAAAGAGTTCATGGGCCGCCATGGAATACCGACGGCCTCGTTTGGCAGTTTTACTGACGAGGCCACCGCCCACGACTACCTCGACTCCTGCGGCTCGCCCATCGTCGTGAAGGCGGACGGGCTTGCGGCAGGCAAGGGGGTCACGGTGGCCGAGACGCTCGAGGAGGCACACCGTGCCGTCACAGAGTGCTTTGAGGGGCGCTTTGGGGCAGCTGGCGCCACGGTGGTCATTGAGGAGTCGCTCACTGGCCCCGAATGCTCGCTGCTCGTCTTTACCGACGGCACTACCGTGTTGCCCATGGCGCCTGCCCAAGACCACAAGCGCGCGCAAGAGGGTGACACTGGCCCGAACACCGGCGGCATGGGCGTGTATTCTCCCGTTCCTATTGTCACAAAAGAGGAACATGATCGTATGCTCGATCTGATGGAGAAGACCGTTGCCGGGCTGCGCAGCGAGGGCATCGAGTACCGGGGCGTCTTGTACGGCGGCTTCATGCTGACGCCCGACGGGCCAAAGGTTCTTGAGTACAACGTGCGCTTCGGCGATCCAGAGACCCAGGTGATTCTCCCACGCCTCAAGACCGACCTTGCAGAAGTGCTCAACGCTGCCGCACATGGGCGGCTCGCCGACGTGCGTCTCGAATGGGATGACGGTTGGGCAGTGAGCGTGGTGCTCGCTAGCGCGGGCTACCCCGGGCCGTATGAGGTCGGGCGTGCTGTCACCGGCATTGAGCAGGCTGAGGCCATTGAGGGCGTGCGGGTGTATCACGCGGGCACCAAGTTGCTGGACTCAGGGACGCTCGTGACTGACGGCGGGCGCGTGCTCAACGTCACGGCGCTCGCAGGCAGCTTTTCCGAGGCGCGCGATCGGGTGTATCGGGCGGTGGACTGCATCAGCTTCGAGGGAAAGCAGTTCCGTCGCGACATCGGCCTGCGGGCTTTGAAGGGACGCCAGGAGTGGGAATGAGCAATGATGCAGTGACGCCGCCAACAGGCGAGGACGAGACAGGCGACGACGAGCTTGTGTGCCAGATACGGGCGGCGCGCAGCGCCTACAGGGGAAGGCTGCTGCATGTCGAGGAGCTCGAAGTCGAGCTGCCCAACGGCAAGCTTGTGCGACATGAGACGGTGCGCCATCCGGGCGCGGTCGGCATTGTCGCGCTTGACGAGCGTAGCCGCGTGCTCCTTGTGCGCCAGTACCGGACGCCGCTTGCGCGCGTGACGCTCGAGATACCCGCCGGAAAGATCGACGCAGGCGAGCAGCCCGAGGCATGTGCGCGGCGCGAGCTGGCCGAGGAGACAGGCCTCAGCGCGCGGGAGATAAGCCCTATGGCGTCTCTCGCGATCGCTGCAGGGTACAGTGACGAGATCCTGCACCTCTATCGGGCAACGGGGCTTGTGCCGTGTGTTGGCGCTGAGGCCGACGAAGACGAGTTCGTCGCCACAGTCTGGGTCGCGCTCTCGGAGCTGCTGGCATGGGTGCGCAGCGGACGCGTCCAAGACAGCAAGACAGTGATAGCCGCGCTTATGCTTGCGGTGCCCTGTTAGATGACGCAGTCCTGTTAACTGACGTAGATTGGCTGGCCAACGTCGAGCACCTGGAAGAAGGTCGTGCCCGGCGCAAGCTTGACGGGGCTTCCGTCGGCATGGGCAAACCGGGGCGGCGTCGTGCCGTCACTGCTCCACGTGCAGCTTACCTGCTTGCCTCCGACAAACACGCGTGCCTCTCCGCTTCCGTTGAGGCTCACCGCTGAGGTCTGCTTGTAGTTGAGCGGCGTGTACGGAGTCCAAAGCACCACAACGTTCGTGGCAGCGAGCTGCTGGTTGTCAGCGGCATCCAAAGACGGCCCGTCCATCGAGCGCCGATAGGATGCGGTCGACGCGTCCCACGACCATTCGGCCACGTACCAGTCGCTAAAGGGCACCGTCACCGACGAGGCGTCGCTGAAGCCAGGCGCGTTGAGGTCGGGCTCGCCGAACTCAAGGCGGCGAGGACGGTCAAGGGCGGTGGCGTAACCCTTCGACTCTGCGACTGTGTAGACGTCGTCGAAGCGCAGGTACAGGTTGTGCGGCGCCGCGCGATAGTCCACACGGTAATACAGCGCCGATGCCGCGTTGTGCGACATGTCGGCAAGGCCTGCGTCAGCGATCTCGCCAAGCACGCGGCTGTTGGCGCCGCTCATGAAGAACAGCGCGTCGTATTGGGGCACAAGCGAGACATCAGAGTTGCGCCCGCTGCGCACTGGCCCGACTTCAGGGGGAACAGTGCTCTGAAAAACACAGTTGAACCGGGTTATCCCGCCTTCGGTAATCGTCTCGTACACCACGTCAGCGGCGCCCATCCCCAGCTGGGGACGCGCCTCAGGGGTGTTTTCTATCTTTACTGATAAAGGCCGACGGAGCACTTCAGCCTCGTTGTCGGCAGGTTTGCCGGTGAGCGGATACACCAGTTGGAGAGGCGCCTGGGTGTCGTCAAGGGAGGCCAGCCCAGCGCCGCCGCCGTTCAGTGACTGGTCGCCTGGTCCCCCTAGGGGTGTCGGGGCAGTCATGAGCACCACTGCCACAACGACGACAGCTATGAGGGCGACGGCAGCCAGCGAGGCTGCGACAAACTTAGTGCGTTGGGTTGCCATGTTGGTCTTCTCCTCTCAGTCGGGAATTGCAGGATCCCTGCGATGCCCGCTACTATACTATCGCACGGTGCTGGCTGTGTCATCTCTGGGCATCGGCGTGTCGGGACCTGCCACAAACAGTAACCGCCATTCTCCTTCAAACGCTTGGTAAACACCGTACTATTGACGATAATGATGCAGTAAAGCAAATCAGTGAAGGAGGCTGACTGTGAGGCGCATCGATTATATCGAGTCACCGCGAGCACTGTTGACGCCTGATGTCGTGGCGCTGCTCACAAGCATCCACGAGCACAAAGGCAAGCAGGAGCTGTTCATAGAGGCACATGCCGACGCACTGGCCACGTTGGTGAAGGTTGCGAGAATCCAAAGCACCGGCGCGTCCAACCGCATCGAAGGGGTCAACACGACCGACAAGCGCCTTGCGGAGCTGGTGCGCGACAAGTCTGCGCCCCGCGACCGCACCGAGCAAGAGATTGCAGGCTACCGCGACGCGCTGGCGCTGATTCACGAGAGTTACGACTATTTGCGCCCACGGCCGCGTGACATACTGCAGCTGCACAGGCTGCTGTACTCGTTTTCGGCGAGCTCGCAGGGCGGCGTCTACAAAAGCCACGACAACTTTATCGCAGAAGTTGACACCATTGGCATTGAGAGCGTTCGCTTTAAGCCTGTTCCTGCTGATCAGACGCCCCATGCTATGGACAGCCTCTGCGACAAATTTATACAAGCTGAGGATAATGGCACATATGACCCCCTTATCCTCATACCGATGTTCATACTGGACTTTCTCTGCATCCATCCGTTCAATGACGGCAATGGGCGCATGAGTCGGCTGCTGACCTTGCTGCTGTTGTATCGCGCCGGGTACCTTGTGGGCAAGTATGTGAGCATCGAGAAGCTGATCGAGAGCAGCAAGGAGACCTACTATGAGGCACTGCAGGCAAGCTCCGTGGGGTGGCACCGCAACTGCAACGACAACCTGCCGTTTGTGCGCTATTGCCTCGGCATCGTTCACAAGGCCTCGGGCGAGTTTGAGAGGCGTGTCGAGCACGTTGGCCAAAAAGGGCTCTCAAAGCCTGATCGCGTTGCGGCGGTCATTGACCAGAGGATCGGCACGTTCACCAAGAGGGAGGTCATGGAGCTGTGCCCCGACATCAGCCAGGTGACGGTCGAGCGCACGCTGGCCGAGCTGATGAGGCAAGGGCGTCTGGTCAAGGTCGGCGGCGGTCGCTCAGCCGCCTACGCAAGGGCAGGCACGGTGCACTAGCTTAGTTATGCTGACACGGCACACGATTCGAGGCGAGCCGTGCCTGCCGGCAAGCACGCCAGCACACGCGCGCCAGTCCGCGCAGCCCCCACGGGCACA
>JAITHV010000114.1 GCA_031279835.1 Coriobacteriales bacterium | reverse complement strand
TTGGGGCGCCCGTGCCCGGGGGCCGGGGCCGGGGCACCGGCCCCCGGGCCCTGTCCCCGGTGCATGACCCGCCCCCGATTACACGACGCTCCCCCGGCGAGCAGCTTACCCGCCGAACTCCTCAGGCGCCCGACGCTCGGCTGCAACAGCTCCCTGCTCGTCGGCGGCGCGGATAGCGGCTCGGCGCACCTTGCCGTTGACTGTCTTGGGCAGTGCTAGCACGTAATCTATTACACGCGGGTACTTGTAGGGCGCGGTCTGTTCCTTCATGTACTCCTGAATCTGCCGCGTGAGCCCGTCGCTTGCCGCGTAGCCTTCCGCCAGCACGATGGTGGCCTTCACCGCCGTGCCGCGCAGTTCGTCGGGCACGCCGGTGACGGCGCACTCGCACACCGCTGGGTGCGTGAGCAGCACGCTCTCGATCTCGAAGGGAGAGATGCGGTACCCGCTCGACTTGATGACGTCGTCGTTGCGCCCGACGTACCAGAAGTAACCGTCCTCGTCGCGCCAGGCCGTGTCGCCCGTGTGATACCAGCCGTCGCGAATGGCCTCGGCAGTCTTCGCCGGGTCGCGGTAATACTCCAGCATGATGCCCGGTGGCGGCGCGGAGACGTCGTAGGCGACACAGATCTCGCCGGTGGCGCCGGAGGGGCACTCGTTGCCTTCCTCGTCAAGGATGTGCACGTCGTACAGCGGGATGGGACGGCCCATTGAGCCAGGCTTAGGCACCATTCCGACGATGTTCGCGACCGCGACGGTCGTCTCCGTCTGCCCGAAGCCCTCAGTCAAGAACAGGCCTGTCAGTCTTTTCCACGACTCAAACAAGTCGGGGTTAAGCGCCTCGCCCGCCGTCACGCAGTACTCGAGCGAGCTGAGGTCGTAGCGCTCGACGTTGCCTTGCATGATGAGCCGGTACATCGTCGGCGGACAGCACAGCGTCGACACGCGGTAGCGCTCGACGAGGGCGCATATCTCGTCGCCGTTGAAGCGGTCGAAGTCATAGGTCGTCACGCAGGCCTCCATGAGCCACTGCCCATAGAGCTTGCCCCAGACGGCCTTGCCCCAACCGGTGTCGGCAATAGTGAAGTGCAGCCCACCGTCGCTCTTGACGTTTTGCCAATGCTTCGCCGTGCCAAGATGCCCGAGGGCGTACGAGCTGTTGTGGAGCACCATCTTGGGGTTGCCCGAGGTGCCCGACGAGAAGTACATGATCATGGGGTCGGCGGCCTTGGTGTCACGGGGCGAGAAGTCCGCGCTTGCGGCAGACACCCCGGCGTTGAAGTCTGTCCAACCCGCGCGCGCGACGCGTGTGGCGCAAAGGCCGTCGGAGCCGCTGAGAACAGCGCCGCAGGCAGTGAAAGGGTCAAACGGCTTGCCGGGAGCCACCGACTCGTCGGACTTCAACGCGGCGATCCGCTCCGGCGAGGTGAGCCCGCCGCCTGCGCCGTTTACAAGGAGGAGCCTCTTGAGCGTCGGGCACAGCGGCAGTGCGGCGTCCACGGTGTCGGCGATCTCCCCTACGTCAGTGCAGATTATCGTCTCAATGCTGGCCGAGTTGACGCGGTAGTCGAGGTCATGCTCCTTGAGCATGAAGGTCGCCGGCACAATGACCGCGCCGAGCTTGTCGAGCGCAAGCGCCACAAACCAGAACTGGTAGTGGCGGCGCAGGATGACCATGACCATGTCGCCGGCGCCCACGCCGCATTCCGCAAGGAAGCTCGCGGTCTTGTCGCTCCAATGCTTCATGTCGCCGAAACTAAAGAGGTGCTCCTCTCCCTCAGGGTTGAGCCACACCATCGCAGGACGGTCGGGCTCGGCGGCTGCGATGTCGTCAACCACGTGGTAGGCGAAGCTGAAGTCCTCGGGATACTCGATGGAGAAGTCGGTGAGAAGGCCTTGTGCGTCATAGGCCTCGCGCACGTAACGCTGATGGATGTTGCGCATGGCCTACACCTCCACAGCGTCTTCGTCAGCGGCAGCGGCGTCGGCGGCGTCTTCGTCAGCGGCAGCGGCACGAGCGCAAGCAGTGTCAGAGGCCGGCTTGATGACGATGGCAAGAAACACGCAGGGCTCTCCGCCGATGGCGATCATCCCGTGGCCACGCCCCGAGTCGTAGTACAGCGTGTCGCCGGGGCCCAGCTCCTCCACGTGGCCCTCGAAGGCAAAGCGCAGCCGCCCGCTGATCACGAAGTCGAGCTCCTGGCCGGCATGGCGCGAGAGGTGGATGGGCTTGTCCTGCTCCTCCACAAGAAAAGGCGCGGTGACCACGAACGGCTCGCAGAGCTTGTTCTTGAACAGCGACGCCTGGTGCAGGTACTCAAAGCCGGCGCGGCGCTTGATGGAGAGGCCCTCGCCGGCTCGGGTGAGCTCGTAGCCAACGAGGTGCGGCGTCTCGCCGGTCAACAGCTCGATCACGTCCACGCCGAGACGGTCGGCACACTTGTACAGAAAGGTGAAGCTCAGGTCGTTCTCGCCAGACTCCTGCGCGCAGTATTCCTCCACGCTGCGCCCCGTTGCCTGCGCCAGGTCCTCAACGCTCAGCTCGAGGTCTTCTCGCAACGCCTTGATGCGATGGACAACCTCGGACATGTCGGGCTGTGACGGTCTCATAGTGGCCTCTCCCTTGTGATAGCAACATGTTTGGCAGCTTCGGCGCCGGCATCTGCGCTGGCGCCTGGCTGCTATTGTAGCATGAGCGCTCGCGCGCAAACAGCTCCATCAGTATTATAGACATATACTTGTGATAATCTCGCCGCTGGGCACAGAGGCAAGTATGTTAGGATGTCCCAAGTAGGCCAACCGTTCGGGAAGGGGTCAAACATGAGTGATGTCAGCTGTGTGTCGGAAGCCCGCGCTGCCGTGGAGCAGCTTATCCGCGAGGCGGGGTTCGACTCGGTCGGGGTATGCGCCGCCTCGAGCCTGAAGGTTCTTGAGGAGGTGCGCGACATGTGCGCGGCCGACCGCTGTCGGGCCTATGGCCGCAGCTGGTCGTGTCCACCCGCCTGCGGCTCGCTCGACCAGTTTGCGGCCCTGTTCGCGCGCTACCAGGACTGCATCGTGTTTCAGACGACGCTGCCCCTCGAGGACGACTTCGACTATGAGGGCATGGTCGCAGCCAAGGCCTTGCACGACAAGCGCTCGCTGCGCCTCGCCATGGGCGTCCTTGACTCAGGCCATGACGTGTCGTTGCTTGGCGCCGGGTCTTGCATGTTGTGTGGAGAAGACGCGTGCACGTGTCCCGACGAGCCGTGCGTGAACCCCGAGCTCATGCACCCCTCAATGGAGGCTGCCGGCCTGTGGGTGAGCGAGGTCTGCAAGACCGCAGGCGTCCCGTACAACCATGGGCCCCAGTCGATGACCTACACGAGCTGCGCGCTCGTGTGAGTGTGGTAAGAAGCATTGGAGGGCATTTGAGCATCGAGAGGCTTAAGCGCGGCAAGCCGCGTCGGCTCGGCGCAGTTATCCAGAGCTATGCGGTAGTCGTCGCGGTCTTTGTCGCCTTCTTGGTGCTGATGGCCTTGATCGTCGCTGCCGAGCGGCTGTTGTTGGGCTAGGCACGGGCAGCGCAAGAGCATGTGGGCACGGTTTTATAGAAGCGACCTGCGCATCATTGCCCATTACCTGGGAACCCTGGTGATCCTCGTGGGCGCGCTCATGGCGGTCCCGCTTGTCGTGAGCGTCTTGCTCGC
Source organism: Coriobacteriales bacterium (assembly GCA_031279835.1). Taxonomy (GTDB): domain Bacteria; phylum Actinomycetota; class Coriobacteriia; order Coriobacteriales; family UBA8131; genus JAITHV01. The sequence continues at coordinate 9,351 of JAITHV010000114.1, read as the reverse complement.
AGAGTGGCAGACCGCAGTCCACTACACCGTCGGCATCGGCGCCGCGCTGAGCATTGGCGCTGCGCTGCGCCTTCTGAAGATCCACGCCGGCCACCTGGAGCGCCGTCAGGCCATTGCCATCACCGGGCTGGCATGGATAGTCGGAGCGTTTTTTGCCGCTGTTCCCCTTTGGCTGAGCGGGCACTACGGCTCTCCGCTCGACGCGTTTTTTGAGGGCGTCAGCGGACTGACTGCCACCGGAATCACCCTTGTTCGCGACATCGACCATCTTTCTATGGCCGACAACATGTGGCGTTTCATGCTCCAGCTCGTCGGGGGCCAAGGCGTCATTGTGGTCGCGCTCTCGCTCGGGCTGTTCACGCGCGTCGGCTCGTCGTTTTACAACGCCGAAGGGCGCGAGGAGTCCATCTTGCCCAATATAGCCAAGACGGCGCAGTTCATCTGGACCTTTGCGGCAACCATTGTCGTCATCGGCACCCTCGCCCTGGCAGGGACCCTCCTTGCAAGCGGCATGGAGCCGCTGCGCAGCGTCTTTCATGGCCTGTGGATCACCATCGGCTCCTATGACACCGGCGGCTTCGCCCCGCAAAGCTCCTCGCTCATCTACTACCATTCCTGGCCGCTCGAGGCCGTCACCATGGTTCTCATGTTCCTCGGCGCCATCAACTTCGCGCTCTTCGCCAAGATCCATCGCGGCAACTGGCGTGAGTTCCTGCGCGACATCGAGGTCAGAACGCTAGTCTTGTGGACACTTGGCATGCTTGTCGCCTTTGTCGCCGCCGTCTGCGCCGGGGACTTTCTCACGGGCTACACTGAGCTGCTGCGGCGCGGCATCTTCACCATCGTCAGCACCGCGACAAACACCGGCTACCAGGTGCTGACCAACAACCAGCTCACCAACATGCTCACCAGCGGGGCGCTCTTCCTCGTGGCCCTCTCTATGGCCGTCGGCGGAAGCGCCGGCTCAACCGCAGGCGGCATCAAGGCGCTTCGGGTCGGCATCATCTTCAAGGGCCTGGTCATGCGGATAAAGATCGTGCTTCTCCCCCCTTCTGCCCAGGTCAACACGAACTACAACCACATCGGCCGCCACCGACTCACGAACGACCTGCTCTCGTCGGCGCTCATTATTGCGTCGCTCTATGTGATCTCGTATGTCATCGGAGCGCTCGCTGGCATCGTTTGCGGCTATGAGGCGCTTCCTGCCACCATGGACTCGATAGCCGCTGCGTCCAACGCCGGGCTGGTGAGCGGCGTGGCCAACGCCAACGCTCCCGTGCTTCTCAAGGTCGTCTACATCGTCCAAATGTGGATGGGGCGCCTCGAGTTTCTCACCTTGCTTGCCCTCGGTGCAAGCATCGTCGCGTCACTGCGCCCGACCCGACGGGTCCCGCGCACGCACGATCACATCTCCACCGGCAAGGGAGGCGTGCGATGACGGCGGGCGGGCGGCGTGCGATGAGTGCGGGCGGGCGGCGTGCGATGAGTGCGGGCGGCGGGCTGCTGCGGCCTCGCTCTTGGGGCCGGGGGGCCTTGCAGTCGCTCGCGCTGACGTTTGCGCGGTCGCTCGCGCGGTTGCTCGCGCGGTCGCTCGCGCGGTTGCTCGCGCTGGCCTTCGCGCTGACGTTCGCGCTGACGTTCGCGCTGACCCCTGGCGTTATGACACCGCTTGCGCATGCCGCTGAGCCTGAGGCGTATCCGACCAGCACTACCGAGCTGAGCACTGCGGGGCGCGAGCTCGACAACAGGCGCGTCTCTTTTACCGCCGAGGCCATCGGCGACATTATTCAGGGCGATAACGGGCATGTCTGGGTCACATTGTTACACGATGATGCGAGCATAAGCGTTTTCATGGACGCGACGGCCGCTGAGCAGATTGCCAGTCTCGGCCGCTACCAGGTCAAAGGCACTACCCTGGAGGTTGTCGGCGTGTTCCACCTTGCCTGCCCTGAACACGAGGGAGTAAGCGACGTGCACGCGGTCTCGGTGCGGGTCATTGACGCAGGCGGGGGCGTGGCGCAAGCGCCTGACCTAGGGCTTCTTGCAAGCGGGCTGCTGCTCGTTTTTTCGGGGGTGCTGCTCATGGTCCTCTTCCACATACTCCATGAGAGGCTGAGGTAGGCATGGCACAGCTGGCTGCCGACGCCGACGCGCGGCGCTCGCAAGGGGTCGTCGTCTCGATCGACCGCGGGCTTCCACTGGTGCGTGTTGCAGGCCAGTCGCTTCGCGCCCAGCACAGCACCGGGCTCGTGAAGAACACCGACACGCGCTCGGTGATCGGCGACGTGGTGGACGTCGAGTTCCCCGAGGCGCAGGACGTGCCGTTCATCGTGCGCGTGCACCCGCGCCGCACCATGCTCGTGCGCAGGAGCATGGTCGAGTCGTTGCACGAGGGGTCGGGGCGCTTTGAGGAGCAGGTCCTCGCTGCCAACATGGATGTCGTTCTCGTGGTCGCAAGCCTCGGCAAGCGCCCGCTTGACGTCGGCTACCTCGAGAGACAGCTTGTCATGGCGCAGCAAAGCGGCGCGGAGGTTGTCGTCGTCTTGACGAAGGCAGACCAGGCGCGCTGCCTTGCCGACGACTGCGCGGCGGCGCGGGCGGCCTCGTGCGGCTGCGAGGTCATCGTGGAGTCGGCAGTCACGGGAGAAGGCCTCGAGCGCGTGGCGTCGCTTTTGGCCCCAGGGCGCTGCGGCGTCCTCTTTGGGCGCTCGGGCGTGGGCAAGTCCACACTCGTCAACGAGCTGCTCGGTGCGCCGCTGCTCGCAGTCGGCGACGTGCGCGGCAAAGACCGTGGCGGCCGACACACCACGGTGGCGCGCAAGCTTGTCGAGCTGCCGCAGGGTGGCTCGCTCATCGACGCGCCAGGGCTGCGCTCCTTGGGGCTGTATGGCGCATGTGACGGGCTTGCGCTCGCCTTTTCTGACGTGACGGGGCTTGCGGGAGGCTGCCGCTATCGTGACTGCACCCATACCGACGAGCCTGACTGCGCCGTCAAGGACGCCGTTGACGCCGGTCTTCTTGAGCTGCGACGCCTCGAGTCGTACCGCGCCATCGCTGACGAGGTCATCGACTGACCAACTGCTGACGAGACACGCGAGCACCATGCCGGCGTGAGTTGACCGCGGACTTTACTGTGTCATCGCGGGCCCCCGGCTCAAGGTCGACGGCTGTTTTTTGTGTCATCGCGGGCCTGGCCCGCGATCTTGCCGCGAGCCACGCAGGGCCGCGGCGAGACCCCGCGTCGGGGCGCGGGGCGACAGGGCCTGGCGTGGGATGACAGGACTGAGTGCGGGGCGACATCGCCCGCACCGGCGTCATCTGACGAATAAATCGCTGTAGTTGTAGCGGATGCCGTTTGGGTCCGAGGCAGGCGAGCCGTTCTGCGCGAAGTACATGCGCTTCTCCTCGACGAGGGACGTCCCGTCGATGCGGTACCGCGCGAGCACCACCTCGCCGCTCGCCACGCCTTTGACATAGAGGTCGTCTCCCGCTATGACGCCGCAAGACGGCGCGATATCGCTGGCAAGCGAGCCGACCGCGTCCCCGCTCGCTGTGTCGTACACCTCGATGAGGCCGGTGCGCCGGCTCAAGTCAACGCTTGGGTAGGCGCCGAGCGCCAGCACTCTGTCTCCATAGGGGATGAGGTGCGAGACCTCGTAGCCCTCAGCGCCCTGGGCGGGGTCCGCGAAGTGCCCTATCGAGTTGTCCTCGGTTGCGTAGTAGGCGATGGTGTTCTTTACGGCTTCGAGGTCGTCTTTCGGCTGGCGATACGAGACAAAATAGATGCGCCCGCCAGTAAGGGCTGTGGGCAGGGCAGGGATGTCTATGCCTTCGGCGGTCATGTTAACGCTCGAGCGTAAACTCAAACTCTCGTCAAGGCAGCTGAGGTGGATGTTGTCTGGTGCGCCATCGTGTCCATACTCTAGCCAGAACACGTAGATCCGGTCGCCTGCGCAGACGAGCTTCCCGGGGGCGTTTCCCAGCTCGACGGTGTGGGTCTCACCGGTGTCGAGGTCTATCCTGCCCACATGTCCCACCCCGTTGATATCGTTGGCCACAAAGGCGTAGCGGTCATTTACGCCAATGGCGTCGATCGCTACCAGGTCGATGCGGTACTCACGAACCTCGCCTGTCTCGATGTCTAGCGATGCCACCATGCGGTCGTCCAGATGCCCCATCAAGCCTGCCGGGATGAGGCAGGCCTTACCGCCCGAGACTGCCGAAGGGGACATACTGCCCATGTCGAGGCAGGCATAGGGGTACTCCACAGCAACAAGCAGCTCGAGGTCGTTGCTGTAGTACTCAATGTAGCTCGATCGGTGCAACAGCGAAGTCCTAATGATTGCGACGGCGTAGTCTGAGCGGTACTGCTCCTCGGCGCGTTCTAATACACTTGTTCTGGTGTTGGTGTCGGAATTGGTGTCGGTGTTTTCGCTGATGTTGAGACCAGAGCTGGAACCCGCACACGACGCCAGCAGCAGAGCGAGGAGAAACACGATCATCATAGACACCGCACATCTCACGAAACTCATAGCAACACCTCACTTTTTTAGTAACGCAGGTGTTTTGACAACTAGTAGTACTCATGCATTTTCTGGCTGCTAGACATGTAGGATGCGGGGCGCAGTGCCGACCCCGCGCTCCCTGGGGACTAGTACATGGCATACCGTTGAGCGCCTGTGCCGTTACCTTGGTATAAGACGACGGGCGTGCCGTTGGCCGAGGCACCCCCTGCCACATCCATATAGTAGCTGGAGTTCAGTGTCGAGCTGAACGCAAGGCGTGAGCCATTGGCGTAAGACTCCAGGTACCACTTCTGGGCTAATGTGTTGTTAATTGGCCACTGGTGTATCTTCCTATTATTAGCGACAACAGCCCCCTCAACATCGAGCACCAGCCCTGACTTGGCGTTTTGGATGAAATAACAGCTCTGACCAGGGGACTTCCAGAGCACAAAGAGCTGTGCCTCGGTTCCGTTGGCCTGCCAGGTATTAATCGCGACCCCCCGGTTTGTCAAGGCACCTGGTATGTCGATGCGTTGGTCAGGTGCGCATAGTGGCGCAAACGAGACAAGATAGTACGAAGGGCCCATACCATTTACCCCAGTGACAGGATGGAAGTAGTACCAATCGTTATTAAGCCTGCGAAAACCTCGGTATGGCTCGCCATCGCCGTCGAGATAGTACATTTGACCGTTCACCTGGTTCCAACCGCTACTTCCGTAAGAGCCGTGGCGGTAAACAGTTGACGTGAAAGGTGAGTCAATGAGCTCAGCGGGGTACACGATGTCGCCTAGAAAACCAGTATCGAGGTCAACGCCCGCAATGTATCGATAGCCCTGCCAGACGAGCTGAGAGCAGTAGTATGCATCAGTGCGCTCTCTGTCAATAAAGTTAGGGTTGTAGGGCAGCAGATCCTTTCCCTTGCAGAATTCTGCGACTGCGGCCTCCTGTGCACTGTTGGTTACAGTGACATCGAGGCCATAGCATGTGTGCTTGAAATATATGCTCGATGTGTCGTTCCAATCGTTTTTCCTATGAGTAACGCCCACCTCGACCGACTCGATAATTCCCCACTCGTTGGTCGAACTACCATTGTAAACTATCGCCGCATGACCGGTGGGAAAAAGCCCAGACGCCCAGTCGGCGGTGACGAGTATCTTGCCTTTTTGCGTCGGGTAAGCCCCTATAGGCGTTGAATAACTCCCTCCGGGGGTCCAAAAGCCACCACCGCCCGAGGATGACATTGTTACAAGATCGCTGCCGCCATCAGTTATTGCAGGCTCACCTTTGGCAATAACGCTCGGGTCCAATAACTCAGCATTATCCCAATTTGCCGCATCAGCAATCTCAATCGGCAGTTGCCACAACGGGCTTGGCATCATGCTCGTCTGAGGTGCCTCCCATTTCTCCCGCTTCGCCTGCTCTTCGTAGGCTCGACGCTCTTCTGGCGTGCCGAAAACCTGTTCCACATAGGAGTCGATGAATGCAGTCTCCTCTTGTGTGAAAGGCCTGCCCTCTTCGCGAGCCCTGTCATAGACTATCTGCACTTCGATCCCCATCTTCCAAGTGTCAATCTCCCTCGCGGTGAGGTCGCGACCGAGGTCTGCCTCGTATTTCTGGAGCCTCTCTGCAAGCTCAGTGTCCCCCGTCTTCTCAAGGATGTAGCGCTCGACCTCGTCCCAGCCGCTCTCTTTGCCTGCGGCAAAGGCAGTCGTCGGCAGCATCGATGCTACGAGCAGGAACACCAGCACGAACGACATGAGCGCTTGAACGCGCGCGCGCTTGACAAGCCTGGCTCGTATTGGCCTTAAAGCTGCGTGGTGGTTGCGTTGCCTCGACATGACAGTGCCTCCTTTTTTGCATCTTACTCCCCCCGCGCGGGCACAAGTAATGCCCCGCCGGGAGGCTCCCTGCGAGGCATGCGCCAGTTGGTGTCGGGTCAGCCCGAGCCTGAAAACCGCCCGGGCCGGCCTTGCGCCACCGCCGCTTCCCTCACCGAAAGCCGTGTGCCGATGCCGCGCCAGTTCTCCTGACTCCGAGGCGTCAAGCCGCTTGATCCCGCCTTCCCAGGAGCGGTGTGCTCCCGGTGGCTGTCTGTGCGCCGCGTCACGCGCAGCGCACAAGGGATGAGCGTAGCCTCTGACAGTAGTGCTGTGAGCTGTGCCGGATTCGCACCGGCTTCTCTAGCGCTTGTCCCACTTTACACCCATCGAGCACCCCCTGGCAAATTTCTCAACGGAGATGTTGCCTTATGTACTGATTGTATAATTACTACCGTATTGTGTCATCATGTGCTGCGCAGGGGCGCCGCCTTTAGATCCCGGCTCAAGGCCGGGATGACAGGGCCGGGTGCAGGGCCGCCGCCTTTAGATCCCGGCTCAAGGCCGGGATGACAGGGTCGAGCGCACTGTGCCCACATAGCCGCATTGCTCGACAAAGGCCTGCCCTTGCGGACTTTGTAGCCAGCCGAGCAGCACAGGGACGTTCGGGTTGGCCGTCCCTGCGGTCACTGCGCACAAGTCGACAACAAGCGGGTAGCTGCCATCGCGGATGCTCTCAACAGACGGCTCAACGCCGCCGACAGCAAGAAGCTTGACCCCTTCGGAGCCCTTGGTCTTGGTGCAGTAGTAGCGCAAGCCATATCCGATTGCCGCGTTGAAGTTGCGGTACTCTGCCGCTACGTCCTCAACGCTGTTAAAGCTCGCAGTCCGCTCTTCCAACAGAGGAGTCGCCATGGGCGCGCCGCGCATCACCTGCGTGAGCATGACCGCCTGAGCCTCTGAGTCTTCTGGCCGCTGGAACAGCATGATCTTCTCGTTGCTGCCGCCGACCTCGGCCCAATTGGTTATGCACTTTTGATAGATCGCCCGCACCTGCTCGAGCGTCAGGCTGTCCACCGGATTATCTTTGTGAACGATAATGACTAAGGCCTCGCGCCCGAACACGGTCATGTCAAGCTCATGGCCAGCATTCGCGGCGGCCTCCCGCTGCTCAGGTGAAGGCTCAGCTCCAAAGAACACGTCTTTCTCTCCCGCCAACAGTTGCTCATAGGCATATGCTGCTCCATGGTCGGACACAATTCCAAGCGAAGACGAATCATCGAGGCCCTGGTAGAGCGCCTGTGCTACCGCGCCATAGACGGGGGCCGTCATCGTCGAGCCATTGAGGCGCGGATACGGGCTTCGAATCATGACATCCGGCGTCTCGAGAGGCACCTCGAGCTCGTTGTCTGATGAGAAGGGGACGTGCCGGTAGCGCTCGAACTCGCTGCCTATCTTGTCAGGCGCCACTAGAGGAAGCACGTGAGTCTGACTGCGCTGATCAAGCTGCAAGAAAACAGCGCCGTCGACGACCAACACTGCGACCAGCCCGAAGGCGAAGGTCTTGCGCAGCGGCCGCAGGCTCAGGCGACGCCCGCGCCGCCATGCCGCGACTTGGACCCCGATGAGCAGCGCAGCAAGCTCGGCAGCAGCCGTGAGCAGGAAGAGCATCTGGCTCTGAGCGAAAACCAGCAGGGCGTTGCTCAGGAGGTACGTTGGCGTGAGGAGCAAAAAGACACCCCAAGTGCTTTTCGCAAAGGAGTAGCCTGAGAGGCCATAGCTAAGTGCCCACACGAGCATGCTCAAGGCATAGGGCAGCAGGATGGGCAAAAAGCGCCGGGCAGGCGAGGTCGGTATCTCCGGCTTTTTTCGAGCGATCAGCGCACGCACATAGAGCGGGGTGCCTGCCAGAGCGGTCAACATGCTGGTCAATGCAGTGAAGAATACGGTGTTGGGCTGCATATTGCTATTATAGTCAATAGGCAACATGGTAATCATTATAAAAAACACCTGATATAGCAGAGGCAATAGCACTAAAGAAAACAACAGCGTAGTAACAAGGTAGGAGCGCCAGCCTCTCGTGTTCGGCTCTGTCGAGACATGAGGCCTTGAGGTAGACGGGGCGGCAGTGTGCATGCTCACAATAGCCCTCCTTGGTCGCGCATGATACAAGCATCAAGCAGGTGCCACGGCACCGGACGCGCACAGCAGCAGTGCCATGTGTTGTGCTTGATTCGCACCGGCTTCACACAGTGCTTCTCACACAATACACCACCTAGGTACACACGGGCAAATTTCTCAACGGTGTTGTTACTTTATCCACATGTATTATATACTGTGCACATTTGCAACCCAGTAACCACTCTGCAAAAAACGCGCCACGAGATCGTGAGAGGAACGTGCATCCTCGCAAAGTGCGGCGACTGTTGACCCGCTTCCCGCCATGACAGTCGCAAGCACACCTGAGCAGGAGCGCATATTCTCAGCGATCATCGCGATTTCTGGCACTAATTCGCACGACGCAGCCTCAAGGTCGTTTTTGAGCAGCGGGGCTATGCGTGTGGGCGCAGGAAGACAGCCGCTTGTCGCGCCGAGCAAGCAAAACAGCGCCTGGCTGTCACCCCTCGGCGGCTCAGAGGCGCGCAGCGTGTCAAAGACGGCGTAGGCTTCTCGCGCCGAGACCCCGCGCTCGGGCTTGACGAGCGCAAAGTCGAGGTGTGGCGCAGGGCAGCGCTCAACGAGCCTGTCTCCATACCCGTCCATGAGGGCACAGCCGCCATAGAGGAAGAAGGGCACGTCGGCGCCGAGCGAGCGGGCGAGCGCCAGGCACTCCTCGCCACAGGGATCAACGCCCGCATGGCCCGCCAGCACCTGTATGGCGGCCGCAGCGTCCGAGGACCCGCCCCCCAGCCCTGCCTCGCACGGGATGCGCTTCTTGAGTGAGACGTGCAGGCTGTTCGCTCGCAGCGCGCGCTGGCCAAACGCGTCCAGAAAGCTGAGGACCGCCCGCATCACAATGTTCTCGTGTG
>JAITHV010000094.1 GCA_031279835.1 Coriobacteriales bacterium | reverse complement strand
GACCGTCGTCTACCAGCCACAGCAGCTGCGGCTGGCCGGCATACGCGAAGCGATCGAGAAGGCAGGCTATAAGGCGCTCGAGATAGACGCGGCCGACGCCACCGACGCCGACCGTGCGCGCAAGCAAAAGGAGATCAGGACGCTTTGGGCCAAGTTCATAGTCTCGGCGGTGTTCTCGTTGCCTTTGCTCTACATCGCCATGGTACCGATGCTCGATGTCGTCCGGCTGCCGTTTCCGGCCGGCCTCGACCCTATGGGCTACCCGTTGCTGTACGGGATCGCCGAGCTGCTCTTGGTGGCCCCGGTCATCGGCGTGGGCTACCGGTTCTACACGGTAGGCTTCATGGCGCTGTTTCGCAGAAGCCCGAACATGGACTCGCTCATCGCCCTGGGGACGAGCGCCGCCGCGCTGTACAGCCTCTATAACGTGTTCGAGATTGCCGGCGGCAACTTCATGGCAGTCGAGAGCCTGTACTTCGAGACGGCGGGCGTCATCATTACCCTTATCCTTCTCGGCAAGTCGCTTGAGGCGGTCTCGAAGGGACGTACCAGCGAGGCCATCAAGAAACTCATGGGACTTGCGCCTAAAACTGCCCAGGTCATAGCAGACGGTGTGGAGAAGGAGATTCCGCTTGCCGAGGTCGAGGTCGGCGACGTGATTGTCGTGCGGCCTGGGGCGCGGATTCCCGTGGACGGCACGGTGCTTGAGGGCAACACGTCCATCGACGAGTCGATGCTCACCGGCGAGAGCATGCCGGTGGACAAAAAGCCAGGTGACACCGTGTACGCGGCCAGCCTGAACACGACTGGCCTGGTGCAGTTTCGTGCCGAGCGCGTAGGGTGCGACACGGCCTTAGCGCAGATCATCAAGCTCGTCGAGGACGCGCAGGGCTCTAAGGCCCCCATCGCGGCCATGGCCGATAAGGTCTCAGGCGTGTTCGTGCCTATTGTCGGGGCGATCGCTCTGCTGGTAGGCGCCGCATGTCTCATCGGGACGGGCGGCGACTTCAGGTTCGCGCTGACGATATTCATCTCGATACTGGTCATCGCCTGCCCCTGTGCCCTTGGCCTTGCGACGCCTACGGCCATCATGGTCGGCACCGGCAAAGGCGCCGAAAACGGCATTCTCATTAAAAGCGGCGCGGCCCTCGAGACGGCGCACAGGCTCAACACTGTGGTGCTCGACAAAACCGGCACGATCACCGAGGGTCGGCCAACGGTCACCGACGTGATACCGGTAGATGGCATCGAGTCGAGCGCGCTGCTCCAGCTTGTTGCCTCTGCCGAGATGGGCTCGGAGCACCCGCTCGGGCAAGCGATCGTTGCCGAGGCCGAAGACGCCGGTCTCGCGTTGCCAAAGGTCAGCGGCTTTGTGTCCCTCACCGGGCGCGGTATCGAGGCCGAGGTCGGCTCCCGGGCTGTCTTGGCAGGCAACCGCGCACTTATGAACGAGCGGGGGATCGCGCTCTTTGCGCTCAAGGACGACTCCGACCGCCTGGCAGCCGAGGGCAAGACGCCAATGTATGTTGCGCTTGACGGAGCGCTGGCGGGAATCGTCGCAGTCGCTGACGTGGTCAAGCCAAGCAGTCGCGCGGCGATCGAGCAGCTGCATCAGGCAGGCATCGAGGTTGTCATGATAACGGGCGACAACCACAAGACCGCAGACGCCATCGCGCGCCAGGTGGGCATAACGCGCGTGCTTGCCGAGGTGCTGCCGCAAGACAAGTCCGAGGAGGTCAGGAAGCTCCAGCAAGGAGGGCGCACTGTTGCGATGGTGGGAGACGGGATAAACGACGCCCCTGCGCTTGCGCAGGCAGACATCGGCGTCGCCATTGGCTCTGGCACGGACGTGGCTCTAGAAAGCGCCGACATCGTACTGGTCCGAAGCGACTTGACAGACGTCTCGACGGCCATTAACCTCAGCAAGCGGACCATCCGCAACATCAAGCAAAACCTGTTTTGGGCCTTTGGCTACAACGTCGTGGGCATCCCCCTTGCAGCAGGCCTGCTCTACCTTTTTGGCGGGCCGCTGCTCAACCCGATCTTTGCGGCGGCGGCGATGAGCCTGAGCTCAGTCTCGGTGCTCACCAACGCCCTGCGGCTGAAGCGGTTTAAGGTCCCCGCACATGCCCCTGAGGCGGAAAGGCGCTGATGACGCTATGAAGACACAAAAAAGTTAAGGCCTACAAGGCATTCTGCAAAGAAGCGACAAACAAGGAGGGCTTCGTATGGAAAAACTGACGCTGCGTGTCGAGGGCATGGCCTGCGAGCATTGCGAGAACGCTCTGCAAGACGCTGTGCGCAAGCTGCCCGGCATCAAGAAAGTCAAGGCCAATAGACGCAAGTGCGTGGTCGAGGTGGTCTATGACGACGCCCTCACAGAGCCCGACGCCATTGCCCAGACCGTGGCCGACACGGGGTTTGAGGTCGTCTGACAGTCGCACCTTATGTGACAACGTGCGACCAAGGCGCGTGGCAATGCGGTGTGAGCACGTCGACGGTGACGCGACTGTCGCCGTTGACGCCGTTGACGCCGTTGGCATGGTCAACCCGACGGTTGTTTGCAATCTCCTTGTCAACAGGGTATGATAGTGCCCCTGTAAGCAGCACTATAGAAGGACGCCGCATGAACATGAAACGAAGCATGGCGGTTCTACTCTCGACGCTTGTCGTCGCCTTGGTCGCGCTGCCAGTCGTCGCGCTTGTAGCTGAGGTCGAGAGCATCGGCCGATACCGCGGGCTCACGCCAAATCCCTTTATCCCGCTTGCCCTGATCGTGGGGGCGCTGACTGTGGCTGCGAGCATCGTTGCCATTGTTACCATCGTCCGTTACCGGCAGCAGCAAAAACTGGTGTGCCGCAACTATCGCTGTGCGCGAAACCCGGTCGCCAAGCAATGGGTCGACGACGGGTATGACTTCCGTCTCATCCCGACGCCCAAGGAGTTCGAGGACTCGCTCAAGGTCCAGACGAGGCTGGCGGAATCTGCGCCACTGCCACATCAGGCTGCCCTCGCAACCAGGGTCACAGGAGCGCCTGGACGCACCGACATGGACTTGACTATGGGGATGATCGAGGAAGTGCTGGCAAACCTTCAGTCAACCCGAGAAGGCACAGCCAAGGAGACGAGGCCAGTTGCCACCGCTGAGCGCGTCAGCGCTCTGCGCGCCACGGCGAACAAAGCGCCAAAAACGCCAAAAGCCCCAAAGACCGAGAAAGCCGTGTATCAGGGAGCGCACGTCCGAAGAGGCAACGGGGGTAGGCCGGTCGAGGCACCCGTGCTGCAGGCAGTGGCACCAATGAAGCATGCGCGCACAGCAAAACAGCAGCAAAATCGCAAAATCAGCTAAAAGTGCCTTATCGAAGAACCGGTATCACGAGACAGACCGGCTGCCAGCACTCAAAGCCCAGCGTGTGGCAGGGCCGTGCGTATCCTCCTGAGCGTCTCGTCGCGACCGAGCAGTTCCAGCGACTCAAGCAATGGGGGCGACACCATGTTGCCGCAAGTCGCGACGCGCACTGCCTGAAAGACTGCCTTCACCTTGACCTCAAGCTCGGCGGCAAGAGCGCGCAGCGCTGTGTCCATAGCGGCGTGGCCCCAGGCAGGAGCGAGTCCCTCCAACGTGGAGGCACAGCGCTCAAGCAGCTCACGAGTGCCAGCAGGGGCGAGGCATTTCTCTACCGACTTATCGTCGAGCACGAGGGTATCGCCAGCAAACAGGTAGGCAATCAGAGGGCAAACCTCTGCTAGAGTGTGCACGCGCTCGGCAACGAGCGGGTAGACGCCTTCAAACCAGTTGCGGCGCGCGGCTACGTCTGCGGCGGTCGCAAAGCCGGCCTTCTCCAGATAGGGCACTATCGCGTCAACAAAACGCGCGGCCCCCATCTCTTTAAGATAGACCTGGTTCATCCAGTCCAGCTTTGCCTCGTCAAACACGGCAGGGTTGCGCGACACGCGGTCGAGCGAGAAGCTTTCGCAAAGTGTCGCCTTGTCGATGACCGTGGTGGCGCCGTCAAGCGACCAGCCGAGCAGCGAGAGGTAGTTGACGAGGGCCTCGGGCAGGTAGCCGGCGTCCCGAAAGGCCTCGACGCTCGTCGCGCCATGGCGCTTAGAAAGCCGTGAGCCGTCGGCGCCGAGGATCATGGAGAGGTGCGCGAACGCGGGCACCTCCCTGCCGAGGGCCTCGTAGACCAGAATCTGCTTGGGCGTGTTTGAGAGATGGTCGTCGCCGCGAATGACATGCGTGATGCCCATGAGCGCATCGTCCACGCACGCGGCGAAGTTGTAGGTCGGCTTGCCGTCAGAGCGCACGAGGATAAAGTCGTCAAGTTGTCCGATCGGAACCCGGACCGTCCCATAGACCAGGTCGTCGAAACTGACTTCCTCGCGTTGCGTCGGTACCTTGAGTCGCCAGGTGTGCGGCTCGCCGGCATCGATGCGCCGCTGAGCCTCCGCCTCGCTGAGTGACCGGCAGTGCCGGTCATACCCGGTCGCGCCCTGGCTGGCAGTGGCCTGTTCGCGCTTGCGCGCAAGCTCTTCGGGCGTGCAAAAGCAAGGATACGCGCTTCCGGCGGCCTTGAGCACAGCAAGCTCGCGTTCGTAGAGCGCCTGGCGCTCAGTCTGGAAGTACGGTCCCGAGTCCCCGCCAGCCTGAGGCCCCTCGTCCCACGCAAGGCCAAGCCATGCAAGGCTGCGGATGATCTGCTCGGTACTCTCTGCCGTGGAGCGCTCAGGGTCGGTATCTTCGATGCGTAAGACGAACGTGCCGCCGTAGTGGCGTGCGAACGCCCAGTTGTAGATGGCGGTGCGTGCGCCTCCTATATGGAGGCTGCCGGTAGGAGAGGGCGCGAAGCGCACGCGAACAGGATGGCAGTCAGGCATAGGGCAAAGTCCCTTCGTGGTTAGAGGATGGTCAGAGGAGCGCAGCGCGGCCCGGGGCGGCAGCGTTTCCAGGGGCGGCAGCGCTGCCCGGGGCGACAGCGCTTTCTGGGGCAGGCACGCGCAGTCGGACCGAGCCAGCCTGCAGCCCGGCCGAGGCAGTCGGCGGGCTTTCGCCCTGCGCAGTCCAGACAAACGTGCCAAGCGAGACGCCGCCGTGAAAACCGACGATGAGCGGATGGCGTCCGGCGCGTGTGAACACGCCCCCGAAGCGCCCGTCATAGACGAACAGCCCCGTGAGGACGTTGAAGGGCTCAAGGCCTGCGGCGCCAGGCATCAGAGGCAGCGCGTTGGGCACGGAATACTGTTCGCAGTACTCTTGAAGCACATAATCGTCTGCGGCATGCTCGTCAACCAAGGCCTCCCACGCGGCCTGTGACACGCCTTTGCCGGCGAAGACGCCCTGGGTGCCATAGCCGTCAACCGGCTTGATGATCCAGCGGTCTTTGTCGCGCTTGACTTCTGCGAGATCAACAGTTGAACGCGCAAGGGCTGTGGTGAGAGGGACGTGCCGCTCGATAAACTCTCTCTCTGGGTCGCTCATGACACGAAGCGTCTCGGGGTGGCGCAGCATCATAAAGGCCGTCTTGCTGTGGGCCACCTGGGTCCTGAAGCCGCCAATCATGCAGACCGCCTCGGCGCGCACGGCCGCGATTAAGGCCTCGGCGCCGTAAGCGACGGCAGGCGTCATGTCTGGCAGGCGCTCTATGCCGCGCGAGGCGAGGTCTGCCATGATGTCGGAGGTCACGGCGCGACGGTACACCGCGTCGATGCGCGTCAGCTCCTGGGCGCTGCTGTTGGCGTCCAAGGCACAATCACTTCCCCAAAGTGTCTCGTCGCGCCACACAAGCCCCTGCATGTCACAAATCATGCAGCGCGCGCCTGCGTGCTCGAAGCGACGCCGAAACTCGACCAGCTCGTTGATCGTGGTCTTCTCCTGATAGTCCACGATTGCCACTGTGGGACGCTCGATGCCCTGCAAACAGGCGTGTGTGCGACTAAGCGAACAGAAGGCCTCGACCCAGGGGTCAAAAAGCTCTTGCGCATGCAGGCGGCCTTCGCGCGAGAGGGTCGCATAGACGCCTGTTTGCGAGAGCGCGTTGCATATCTCGCGGTCCTCGTTCATGGCACTCGAGCCGTCGGTGTTGAACTCGCAGAACATGAAGTCGCCGCTGGCCTCGTCAAAGAACAGGTCGATGCGTGTGATGGGAATGCTGCGGGCATAGCCGCTCGGCAAGGTAACGAGCTCTTCGAGCAGCGGCGAGAACCCGAACAGACGACGGTAAGAGGGGTCGTCCAAAAAGCGCTGCGTCATCTTCTCCAGAATTCCCAGCGTGACGGTGGTGATTCGTTCAAAGGCTGCAAGCGCCTGCTCGTCGTAGACCATGGGGATAATGCCCATGGCGATCACCTCGCCGTGATAGACCGCTGTGGACGCATCCAAATACTGCTGCGCGGCACAGCGCCCGGCAGCATCGCCGCCCTGCGCTAAAAAGGCGTCGATCCAGAGCTGGCGCGGCGAGACAGCAGCCCGTGCGGGTTGTGCAGGCAGTGCAGATGGGGGGTGAGGATCCATAGGGCTATTGTAGCGCACAAAGGGCTCAGCAGGCAGGAACTGTCATGATGCACAAGGCTATGGCAAGGCTATGCAAGGTCAAAGAGCGTGGTCCTCTGTCGCACAAGGGCTGCGAGCGGCTCAAGGTAAGGCTTCTCCTTCTCGGTCAGCCCTGCGACCGCAAAGGCGACAAGCTCGTCGAGCTGTTCGGCAGCAGGCCGCCCGTACACCACTGCGTCATAGCCGTCGTGTCGCAGCGCTGACTTGGCAGCGGCGACGGCGGCGGCGTCAACACGCGCAAAACGCTCGGTGTAGTGGACGACCGCCTCCTCATTGTAGAACAGGCCCATGCACAGAGCGGTAAAAGCGAGGGCGTAATCGATCGGCATCGAGTCGGCCTGGCGGATTTCTACATAGTGCTTGAGCCGCACGTCGTAGAAGAACAGCGAGAGGATGTGCTCAATAGTGCCTTCGTCCAGGTCACGCCCTGCATAGACGTCGCAAAACGGCGTGTGGCCCTGATACACCGTCTGGTGCAAAGGGGTGTCGTCGTACGTGAAGATGGCGGGAGCGGCAAGCATCTCTTCGGCATAGCTTAATAAACCGAACTCCTCCTCAAACGTGACCCGGGGCGTCAGGCATCGCTTCGGGTCGCAATCATCCCAGTTGGCCATCCGCGCCATGCGCGGGGGGATCACACGCCCACTGCGCGGCGAGCGCACGGCGCCGTCTGCGTCCGCCAAGCTTGCTGCGCGATAGGCCGCCTTGATGTCAACGCCTTCATAGACCGGCGTGTTGTCGGTGATAAAGGAGAAGAACGGTCCGAGCGCGTGCGCGATGCGGTACTTGCGCACCGCGTCGTCCTCGTCAGAGAAGTCCACGCTCGTCTGCGTTGCTGCCGAAGCGCGCATCATGCAGATGCCTGTGTGCCCTGTCTCGCCAAAATAGGAGTCCATATAGGTGTAGCGGTCCTTTGGGATGAGCGGCACCTCGTGCGCACAGGCACTCGGATGGTACCCGCGGCAGACGAGCGCGTAGCCGAACTCATCAAGAATCGGGTCGAGTTCCTGGCGAAACGAGCGGTGCAGCTCCTCAAGCTCAGCGAGCGTATCGGCTGGCCCGACGCTGATCTCGAGTTGGGCCCCCGGCTCGAGGGTTATCGACATCTTGTCGCGCATGAGTGCGATGAGGTTTGCTTCACCGTCGTTGCGTCGCTCGATGTTCTGGAAGTCGTAATGGGGTGCCAGGCGTCGCAGGATCTCGCCCACGCCTGGCGCGCCCGTCACAGGGTCGCCCGCGTAGGTGACCGGCGCATACGTTGCAGGATCAACCACAAATTGCTCAAGCTCGAAGCCAACTCGCCTTGCGCGGTTGTGGGAACACCCCTTGCGGAGGTAGCGCGCTATCGCTTCAGCGAGCGAGTTGTGGTTGCAAGTCTCCATCTGATGATTGTACCGTGCAAAACCATAAAATGCTATAGAAAATCAGCAAAATAACCACTCTGGATGATGCCATGCGCACAGCCAATGCGCACAACCAATGCGCACAACCCGGCACGATGGCCCCAATCACAACTGATACAATCTCTGCATCGCTATTCGAGACCGTAAGGAGACTGCCGTGGACGACCGCCCGAGCTTCGTGTTCAGTTCAGAGAGTGTCACAGAGGGCCACCCCGACAAGGTCTGCGACCAGATTGCCGACGCCGTGCTCGACGCCGTGCTTTCAAAGGAGGCCCAGCTGGAGTCCGAGGGCTACGTGTCGGGAGACGGGCAGCGTGCCGAGCTGGCACGGGTGCGCTCGGCCATAGAGGTGATGGCCACTGAGGGGCAGGTGTTCCTTGCAGGCGAGATGCGCACCCAGGCATATATCGACATTGACTCGGTGGTGCGCGAGGTGGTGCGTGACATCGGTTACGTGGACCCCGACCTTGGGTTTCACTGCCGTTCCATCGGCATCACGAACTCTGTGCACGAGCAAAGCGCCGACATTGCCCAAGGCGTTGACGAGTCGTTCGAGGCGCAGCACGAGCGCGTCGCCGACGACCCGTACGGGCTTATCGGGGCGGGCGACCAGGGCATGGTCTTCGGCTATGCCTGCACCGAGACACCCACACTCATGCCGCTTCCCATTTTTCTCGCACACCGCCTCGCTGAGCAGCTAACTACCGTGCGCAAGGACGGCACGCTTGCCTACTTGCGTCCCGACGGCAAGGTGCAGGTTGGCGTTCTCTACGAGGACGGCCGTCCTCAGCGCGTGGTCAACGTGCTCGTCTCCACCCAGCATGCAGAAGGAGTGAGCATCGAGGGCCAGATGCGCGCGGACCTCGAGAAGCAGGTCATCGCGCCGATCTTTGAGCGCTATGGAGTCGTATGGAAGGGCGCCGACGTCTATGTGAACCCGACCGGCAGGTTCGTCCTTGGCGGACCCGCCGGCGACACTGGCCTGACCGGGCGTAAGATCATAGTAGACACCTACGGTGGCATGGCAAGGCATGGCGGCGGCGCGTTTTCTGGCAAGGACTGCACAAAGGTTGACCGCTCGGCCTCGTACGCGGCGCGCTGGGTGGCAAAGAACGTGGTGGCTGCGGGGCTGGCCGAGCGCTGCGAGATCCAGGTGTCTTATGGCATTGGCATGGCCGAGCCGCTCTCGCTTATGGTTGAGGCTTTTGGCACCAACACGGTGAGCGCCCAGCGCCTTGAGGCCGCGGTGCGCACAGTGTTCGACCTGCGCCCTGCGGCGCTCATAGACGCGCTCGACCTCAGGCGCCCGCTGTTCCGCTCGACTTCGAACTACGGGCACTTTGGGCGCGAGCTCGCTGAGTTCACCTGGGAGGCGCGCGACAAGGTGCAAGCGCTCACCGACGCAGTGTGACAAACTGACGCACGGGGCCGTCCGGTGGGGCACGGCCCCGTGCTCACGAGACTAAGGAAAACCAATGAAGACTGAGAACAGTAGTGGGGACAATCAAGTCGAAGCATCGTCAACTGGTCCTGGCAGGGACGACGGAGGCGACTCAGGAGACGGGAAGCGGCACCGGATCCAGCGCGCGGTTTTCTCGAACAAGCTTGCCTTTGTGCTCGCTGCCTCGGCCTCGGCAATCGGCTTGGGTAACCTCTGGCGCTTCCCGGCACTGGCCGCCAAGTACGGAGGCGGTGCCTTTATCGTCGTCTACATCATCCTGGTCGCCACCTTTGGCTTTACGCTCATGGTGGCTCAGATCGCCTTGGGGAGAAAGACCGGGCTTTCTGCCATCGGCGCTTACCGGCACTTTGGCAAACGCTACGCCTTCATAGGCGTGCTCGAGTCCTTGGTGCCCTTCATCATCCTTCCGTACTACTGTGTCATTGGCGGGTGGATACTCAAATACTGCTCGGTGTTCATGGCAGGCCAGCAGCAGGCAGCGTCAGACGGCGGCGGGTTCTTCACGGGGTTCATCTCGGCGCCGCACGAGCCTCTTGTCTGGACGACGGCTTTTGTCGTGCTCTCGCTCGCCATCGTGTTCATCGGCGTGAAAAACGGCATCGAGCGCCTTAACCGCGTGTTCATGCCACTCCTTCTCGTCCTGACCCTGTTCGTCGGCCTGTACTCGCTCACTATCCCCGGCGCGCTCGACGGGCTCGCCTTTTATCTCATACCACACCTCGAGGACTTCAACATAGCGACCGTCGTTGCTGCGATGGGGCAGATGTTCTTCTCGCTGTCGCTTGCCATGGGGATCATGGTGACTTATGGGTCGTACATGCGTCGCGAGGACGACCTCACGCACAGCGTCGGGCACATCGAGGTGTTCGACACGGTGATCGCCTTGTTGGCAGGCTTTATGATCATTCCGGCGGTTTTTGCCTTGAGTGGGGCTGCAGGCGCCGAGCAGGCCGGCCCGGGGCTGATGTTTGTGACGCTGCCGCAGGTGTTTGTCACCACACCGATCGCACAGGTGCTCGGCATAGCGTTTTTCGTGCTCGTGCTTTTTGCCGCACTGACCTCTGCGATCAGCCTTTCTGAGGCTGCCGTGTCGGTTGTGATCGACCGTTTTGGCCTCGCTCGACGAAAGGCCGTCGTGGTCGTCGCGCTTGTTGTTGCAGCGCTCGCCGTCTTGCCGACGCTTGGCTTCTCGACGCTGAGCTGGCTTGCAGTGCCGGTCGGCCCGGTGAACATGGGCATCCTCGACTTTATGGACTTCCTCTCGAACAGCGTGCTCATGCCCCTTGTCGCTTTGTTCATCTGCCTCATGGTAGGCTGGTGGGTCGGGGTCGGGTTCGTCAAGGAGGAGGTTGAGCTTGACGGTAAGTCCCGCTTTCGCCGCGAGGGCCTGTTCCGCGTTATGATACGCTATGTTGCGCCTGTGTTCCTTGTCGTCATTCTTGTCTCGTCCATTCTCAACGCCCTTGGACTCATCAGTCTCTAATGACGCAGCGAAGGGATTAGGTCACAGCCATGAGCGTTCTTCTCACCTGCACCGACGTGACGTTTTCATACGAAGGCAGGCCAGCCGTTACCGACTTGTGCTTCACGCTTGAGCGAGGTGACTACCTCTGTGTTGTGGGGGAGAACGGCAGCGGCAAGAGCACCCTTGTCAAGGGGCTGCTGGGGCTTATGCGGCCGAGCAAAGGGACCATGGCGTTTGACCCGGCGTTTGACTGCAGGCGGATCGGCTATGTGCCGCAACAGAGCAGCGCACAGCGCAACTTCCCTGCATCAGTCACCGAGATAGTCCTTTCGGGCCTCTTAGGGCATAAGCGCTTCTTCTCGTTTTATTCCGCAGCTGACCGTGCGCGGGCGCGCGACATCCTTGCGACGCTCGACCTCGACAACTTGCACAAGCGGTCGTTCGGCGAGCTTTCGGGCGGTCAACAGCAGCGCGTGTTGCTGGCCCGCGCTTTGTGCGGCCGGGCTGACGGCCTTGAGCTGCTGGTCTTGGACGAGCCGATGAGCGGCCTTGACCCGCACATTAAGACGGGGCTCTATGAGCTGGTGCGCGCGCTGAACAGCGAACAGGGCATCACTGTGTGCATGGTGACGCACGACGTGAACACCGCGGTGGGCTATGCGAGCAAGATGCTGCTGTTGAGCACGCACCAGGAGTTCTTCGGTAGCACGCATGAGTTTCAGCACAACCCGCTTGGCCGCGACCTCATGCGTGACTCCTGTGGCGGCCATTGCGCTGTCTGTGGCGTGGGGGTCGGAGGCCGAGATGACTGACTTCTCTAGCGCGCTCGGTGGGCTCGGCGCCATGTTTGCCTACACCTTTGTGCAGCGGGCGCTGTTGGTAGGCCTCCTCGTCTCGATATGCGCCGCCCTGCTAGGCACGAGCCTGGTGCTCAAGCGCTACTCGATGATCGGCGACGGGTTGTCGCATGTGGGTTTTGGCTCGCTTGCGGTGGCCACGGCGCTTGGCGCCGCACCTCTGGCAGTTGCCTTGCCGGTGACCGTCGTCGCGGCCTTCTTGTTGCTGCGCCTCACCGAGCAGGGCAAGCTCAAGGGAGACGCTGCCATTGCGCTGTTGTCGGCCTCTGCTGTGGCAATCGGCGTGTTCGTCATATCTATGACCACCGGCATGAACACCGATGTGGACAACTTCCTGTTCGGCTCGATACTGGCGCTCAACGAGGGCGACGTCGTGTTGAGCAGCGTGCTTTGCGCTGTGGTGCTGGTGTTGTTCGTGTTGTTTTACAACCGCATATTCGCGGTGACCTTTGACGAGGTTCATGCCCAAGCCAGCGGTATACGCACGGGGTTGTACAGCAGCCTGCTGGCGGTGCTGACCGCGTTCACCATCGTCGTCGGCATGCGCATGATGGGTGCCTTGCTCATCTCGAGTCTCGTGGTCTTTCCCGTGCTCAGCGCCATGTGCTTGCGTGGAAGCTTCAAAGCGGTTACCGTGCTTGCCGCATGCCTCTCGGTGGCATGTTATCTCATCGGCATCATGACATCGTTCATGCTTGCGACGCCAACGGGTGCGAGCATAGTGATAATAAACTTGTGCGCCTACCTGGTATGCCGCGCAAGCCTCTGGGCACGCGGTCGCGTTAGAAGGACGTAGGCTCGATGTTGAGCTCTTGGATTTTATTGTCTGTGTCTGCGTTGAGCGTTATAGTATAGGTGTAATAGTAGAGCAGCTGGAGCTGTTCGGCGCCTTCTTCCATGAGCATGACCGAGTACTTCCCGCTCGCGCCAAAGAGCAGCTCGTCGCCGAACCAGTGCTTGCCCGTTGCCTGCCTGAACGTGTATGTTCCCACCGGGAGGTACAAGGTCGCAGTGCTCTTCTCGTTCAAAAAGACCGACGCGACGTGCGTTGTTCCGTTATAGATCTTGATGAGCGTCGGTTGCTTTGCGTTGATCGCGTTGAAGTTTATGGTGCATTCAGAGTAGTTGAAGTCCTCGTCAAGATAGGTGATTCCACTTGACGGCAGCGGTGCAAGGCATGCCGCTGCGCGACCAGTTGCGTCCTCGTAGTCTCCAAGCGCAATGAACGCGTCGTATGCGGCGTCAAGCCTGCCGGTGCGGTACAGGCTGTCTGCCTGTGCGTACTCGCAGCGCTCGACCCATTGTGCCGCGTCAATGAACTGGATGTCACTCAAGCGCTTGAAGCCGGCAAGCGCGACGTCATAGGCGCCTGCGTCATAAAGGTCGCGTGCCGAGTAGTACTCGATGTAGTTGCCGCAGCGTTGTGCGTTTACCACAGAGTCCTGATAGTCGTTGAGCTGGGTGAAGGCCACTTGGGCACCCGCATAGTCGCCTGCGCCCATTTGGTCCACAGCGGCCCGATAGGCGTTAGCGCGCTCCATCTCGGGCAGGATGTTCACGATGACGTAGGATCCTGCAGCCACGACCAGCACAAGGACGACAGCAATAACGAGTGGTAGCTTAGAGCGTCGTTTTCGGATAGTGATGTCTTTGCCGACGGTCGAGCGGCGATACTCGGAAGAGTAGCCGGATGAGGCCGCAGGCGTGCGGGTTCCTCGGCGCGACTCGTCAGTCTCAAGCTCGGCGAGTATGTCGTTCACGGTCGCCGCAGAGGGCGACTGGGCAAGATGGGCCGGTCCTCGTGCGGGCTGCGTCGGGGCAGGCGTCACCTGGCTCCGTGCGGGCTGCGTCGGGGCAAGCGTCACCTGGCTCCGTGCGGGCTGCGTCGGGGCGGGTGTGGTCAGGCCACGATCAGGCTGGGGGATGAGAGCGGTCCGCGTGGCGCGATTGACGCTCGGCCCTTGAGGCTTGACGCTCTTTTGGCCGAGGCCGTCTGGCTCCTCGTCAAGGAGGTCGTCCAGGCTCTCGTCAAAATCGTCACCGAGCACAGGGCGCTTGTGCGCGGCAGTCTGCAGAGAGTCGGTCGGGCGCTGGTCTGTCTCGGCCTGATCTTGCGAGTCGCTGGCGGTATCGTCGCCTGTCTCTTCAGACCCAACATCGCCTACATCGTCAACCACGTCTGCGTCAGGCTCGTCCTCGTCGTCGCCTGCGTCAGGCTCGTCCTCGTCGTCGTCTGCGTCAGGGTCGTCCTCGTCGTCGCCTGCGTCCTCGTCTGCGTCCTCGTCGTCGTCGACTGTCTCAGGATCGTCCTCGTCGTTGTCGCCGGCGGCGTGTTCGTCGTCGCCTGCGCCCTTGTCATCGTCAGAGTCTCCTTCGAGGGATGCTGATTCTTGCGCAAGCGGCTCGACTCGAAACACCTTGACCCCGCAGCTCGTGCAAAACGAGCCGTCGAGGTCGGCAGGCGAGCCGCACTTCGAGCAAAACATGAGGGCCGACTCCGACGCAGACTCCTCGTCAGAGTCGGGGACCCTGAAAGCCTCGACCCCGCATGTCGTGCAATACGTGCCATTCGGGTCGATGACAGCGCCACACTTAGAGCAGTATACTCGCACGCATTCTTCAGCCTCCCCGTCTTCGCAAACGGAGTCCAGCCTAAAAATCTTCACTCCACAGCTTGTGCAATACAAGCCGTCAGGATCAACAATAGAAGCGCACTTGGAACAGTACATACGAACCTCTCTGCTGGATTCAACATGCAGTTAAAAACCATCAAGAGTAATCGTAGCATAAATTAGCACATTGCCGTCTTCATCTTGCTGGTGTAGCGTTTAAGGACTGCTGGGGCGTTGTTTCCCGCAGTGTGCGCGAGCTCTACGAGGGCGCTTCCGACGATGCACCCATCGGCACAGCGGGCGATGGCGCGCGCCTGCTCGGGCGTGTGGATGCCAAAACCCACCGCGACGGGCACGTCGGACACGGCACGTATCTGGGCGACGAGACCCTCGATGTCAGTCGCTATCTCACTGCGAGCGCCTGTAACGCCGAGGGACGACACCAAGTAGAGGTACCCCTTGGCCTCAGACGCTATGGCTTTGACGCGGCCGGCGGAGGTGGGAGCGACAAGCGAGATGAGCACCATGCCCGTCGCGTCGGTGTAGGGGAGCAGCTCGCCTCTCTCCTCAAACGGCAAGTCGGGCACAATGACGCCGTCTACGCCTACGTCTGCACAGGCGGCACAGAAGGCCTCGTAGCCATACCGGAACACGGGGTTGAGATAGGTCAGCAGCACAAAAGGGACCTCGCTCTCGCGCCGCAGCATGCGTACAAGGCCGAGCACCTTCTCTAGGGTCGCGCCTGCTGCAAGCGCACGCAGGTTTGCCTCCTGGATGACCCGGCCTTCGGCAACAGGGTCGCTGAATGGCACGCCGATTTCTATGAGGTCGGCGCCTCCTGCGATCAGTGCGCGGATGTTATCAGCGCAGCGGTCGATGTCTGGGTCGCCGCCGGTCACGTACCCGATGAACGCCGCTCCTTGGGCGAAGGCACGGGTTATTCGACCATACGGCTCCACCTGTTCGTGCGTGTCGCTTTGGCTGTTCTGGGCACGATTCTGTTTATTCGCATTCATGGATAACAACTCCTTGGTATCGGGCGACGGCTGCCGCGTCCTTGTCGCCACGGCCGCTCAAGCAGACGATAATCGTGTCATCTGGATCAAGCGATGACGCGAGCTCAAGCGCGTAAGCGACCGCATGGGCGCTCTCGATAGCACAGATGATGCCCTCGCTGCGTGCGAGGCGCTCGAAGGCCGCGACGGCCTCGGAATCGGTCACGGGGTGGTACTCAGCACGTCCGGTGGCATGGAGGAAGGCATGCTCAGGGCCGACGCCCGGGTAGTCAAGGCCGGCGCTTATTGAGTAGACGGGGGCTATCTGTCCATCGTCGTCCTGGCAGAACAGGGACTTCATGCCGTGAAAGACGCCTGGCTCGCCACAGGCGACGGTGGCGGCGTGCTCGCCTGTGGCAATACCGCGCCCGCCCGCCTCGCAGCCAACGAGGCGCACCTCTGAGTCATTGACAAACTGATGGAACAGTCCGATGGCGTTGCTGCCGCCGCCCACACAGGCGACGACGGCATAGGGCAGCCGCCCCTCGGCAGCGAGGATCTGCGCGCGCGCCTCTCTGCCGATGACTGACTGAAAGTCGCGGACCATGAGTGGGTAGGGGTGTGGGCCCATCACGGAGCCGAGGGCGTAATGGGTGTCATCGACTCGTGACGACCAGTCACGCAGTGCCTCGTTGACAGCGTCTTTGAGAGTCTGGGTGCCCGTCTCCACCACGTTGACCCGTGCACCGAGCAGCTGCATGCGATAGACGTTGAGCGCCTGGCGCACTGTGTCTTCCTTGCCCATGTAGACCTCGCACTCCAGGCCGAGGAGCGCTGCGGCAGTGGCCGCGGCCACGCCGTGCTGCCCGGCGCCCGTCTCTGCCAGCAGGCGAGTCTTGCCGCGCCTTTTTGCCAGCAGCGCTTGCCCCAGCACGTTGTTGATCTTGTGTGAGCCAGTGTGGTTGAGGTCCTCGCGTTTGAGATAGACCCGAGCGCCGCCCAGCTCACGCGTGAGCCTCGCGGCAAAGTAGAGCAGCGAGGGGCGCCCGGCGTAGTCACAGAGCAGTCTTGAAAGCTCGGCCGTGAAAGCAGCGTCTGTGCGGCACTCCTCGTAGGCCTTCTCAAGAGCGATCAGCTCGGGCATGAGTGTCTCGGGTAGGTATTGGCCGCCAAAGGCCCCAAAGCGTCCTTTAGTCATCTGTTGTTCCTTTCTTCTTGTGATGGAGACGGGATGCTGGCACGCTCGTCTGGGCAAGGCGCAAAGGCACGTGCTGGGGACTGTGGAGAAGGCCGGCTCCTTCGCGCGCCGTGCGCGCGCGTGTGCTCCACGAGCTTGTGTATGAGGGCGCCGTCCTTGATCCCGTTGCGCTCTGCCCCACTGCTCACGTCGATGCACCAGGGCGCGAGAGCGAGCGCTTCATCGAGGTT
>JAITHV010000092.1 GCA_031279835.1 Coriobacteriales bacterium | reverse complement strand
GGCATAGTCGCACGAGTCCGACCCGAACAAGCCGCCTACGCTCGAGCCTGCGCTGACTAGCTGGGCGCTGCTGTACGAGTTCTCTATCGTCACAGCATCCCAGTTGTAGCCTGCAATGCCTCCGACAAAATCAGTGCCCGAGACGATGCCCCGGTTGAAGCAAAGCGAGATCTCGATTCCTGTCAGGTTTTCGCCTGCGATGCCGCCGACCCGCTCGTCGCCCGCCACCGCCGCCGTGTTGAAGCACCTAGTCACATGCCCATCGTTCAGTCCCACGATTCCGCCGACCTCGGAGCTCTTGTCGCCTTCCGGAGTCGTGGCTGTGCCTTCGCAGACCACGCCGCCTGCGTTCTCACAGTCGTACACCACGC
Source organism: Coriobacteriales bacterium (assembly GCA_031279835.1). Classification (GTDB taxonomy): domain Bacteria; phylum Actinomycetota; class Coriobacteriia; order Coriobacteriales; family UBA8131; genus JAITHV01. The sequence goes on along the minus strand of JAITHV010000092.1, from coordinate 27,734 downwards.
CGGCCTTGTTGTACCCTATGATGCCGCCGAAGCGAGAGGCGACACGACCGCTCGGGTCGCACACAACAGCACCGGTGTTTTTGCTGACGCTCGCTGACGAGTTGAATGAAAGGCCGACAATACCGCCGACATCGCCGCTACCTGCGACAACGCCGGTGTTCAGGCACTCGCGTACGCCTGCAGTAAACTTGGCGTAGTCGTCCTCTTCTTCCGGCTGCAAGAGCGTCCCGCGCGAGCTTTGCAGCTCTCCGACGATGCCGCCCACAGAGTTGGAGCCCTTGACCGTGCCCGAGTTCTCGCACTTCTCTATGTGCGCCGACTCGCCCACTGAGTACCCGGCCACGCCGCCGACCGACGTGTTTTCGTTGCCGCCGCCGCTCAATGAGACAGCGCCCTTGTTGAGGCAGTTGACGATCAGCCCCCCGTAGTTCTGACCGACGATGCCCCCGACATGCGCAATGTCGCTGTCACTTGCATAATGACGCGTGAGCGAGCCCTCATAGACGCAGGAGTTTATCTCGCCGAGGTTTTGTGACGCGATTCCGCCAACATCACCTACAGCGCCTTGGATACTGCCCCTCACCGTCGTCAGAAGAACGGTCCCGCTGTGTGCCACAGTGCCGAACAGGCCGACAGGCGATGCATCAGGCAGTGTGATGGGGAAGGTGCCGCCTTTAATGCTTGTCGCCACGAACGTGCCTGCAAAAGACGTGCCTGGCGCAGTTCCTATCCCCTCCCATGTCTCGCCTGTCAGGTCAAAGATGCTCCCCACTTGCCCATAGTCGATCTCGCTCTCTTCGGTAATTGCCTCAAAGGGGCTGAGCCTGACAGTTTTGCCCGCAAAATCTACCCCGTCGTTCACAAGGTCGGCAAAATACCTGAGCTGGTTTTTGGTCTTTATCACATAGTCGCTTGCTGCAGGATCATACCAATTCGTGTCTGGATTTGCGTTTTGAGAGTAACGGGCCGTCAGAGTTGTGTCTTCATAGACCTCAAACGCATAGTTCTCTGATGTGCTGACTAGCGTGTCGCCGATGAACCAGCCGTCGAAGACATACGAAGAATACGTGCTTTTTGCGTTGGCGGCTATGGTAACACTTGTGCCCACAACGTACTTGCCGCCCTCGCCGTTCGGAGGTGTGGCGACATGCGCGTCGCCATAGTCGCCGCCCGACACCGTGACAGCATACTGCGCGGGCGCCTGGTCATTGAGCCAGGCGAGGATCGGCGAGACCGCGCCTGGCTTCCATGCTCCGGCGTGCTGCGTGTTCAGAAGGTCGATGGCCGTTCCGTCAACAAAGGCCTTGCGAGGCAACGCAGTGGCTTCCTGTGTGCCAGACCCGCCTGTCTGGTATATCCCGTTCGTCCCCACGTAATACGCCTTGACGACGCTTGTGTCCCATGCGGATCCTGCAATCGCGCCGTACAACGAGGCATACTCACTGTTCACGTCAGCCAGGCTATAGCAGTTGCTCAGATCGACTGAGGTAGCCATGCTGCCCTTGACCTGCCCGAACAGCCCGCCGACATAGGCATTGTACCCTTTTACCGACCCAAGGCTAAACACATCGACCACCACGACTGTGCCAGACTTGGTGCCGCCCACATCGCCCAAGACACCCGCGATGCCGCCGACTGAGCTACCGAACGGATTGGCAGCCGTGACTTCAGCGTCCACGCCGCATGCTGAGATCGATCCACTTTCGCTCACGCCGACTATGCCGCCGACAAACGAGCGCGCGTAGACTTCGCCCGAGACAAAGACTCCTTCGATGCTCCCGCCGCAGTTGACTCCTGCCACGGCGCCCACATAGGCCGTGTTTCCTGCATTGACAAAGACGTCTGCCAGAATCACGTTCTTGACTGACGCACCGCTTCCAAGCGCGGCAAACAGCCCGGCATGGTTTGTGGCGTTGATCCCCGGATCATAGTCTAGCCCGGTGACCGTCAAGCCGCTGACGGTGAACCCGCTTCCTTCAAACGTGCCTTCGAATGGATAGGCATAGGTCCCGATCGGCGTCCAGCTGGGAATTCCCGCAAGATCGATGTCGTTTGCCAGAGTGATGGTGCCCGTGTAACTGCGTCCATGTGCTGCCAGGTCACTGTTGATCGCCGCTGCCGCACTTGCCAAGTCTTCTGTGCTTGTGATTATATAGTCGCCCAGTGGCTCGAGTGCTGGATCAAAGCCTGGATCGTAGCGCCCGTCGTCAACAAAGCCCTTTAGAACAGGATAAGAAGCTCCCTGCTCCCATGCCGACAACGGTAGCAGCGCGAGAACTTCTCCCCCGCTCAGAGCCGCAGCGGACCGAGGCGACACACCGTCAAGGTTTGCCCCTGTCGTTGAGTTGAACGCCTTGCTGAACGACGAGTCGAGGTAATGCGCGCCGTTGAGCACGGTTGTTCCTGTTGCGGCCGTGGCAATGGCGCCGCCATACGCGCCGTCTACTGAGACACTGCCGTAGTTGAGGCAGTTCTCGAGTGTTACGTCAGCGGCCGAGGTGCCGAGCAGGCCACCGCGGTGTCCCATGGTCTTTCCCGTGACGGAGGCAGTGGTCACCATGCCGGCGTTATAACTGTCCTTGACAAGATAGGGAGCGGCCGAGGGACTTTTGCTTCCTGCGATTCCGCCGACATATGACATAGACGCACTAGTCCCGCCGGTGATATTGCCGGTGTTCGAGCAGTATTCTATCGTTCCACCAAACTCACCGGCTATTCCTCCCGCATACGCCGTCGTAGTGGCATTGCCGCTGATATTGGCCTGGTTGCTGCAATAAGCAATGACCGACCCTGCCTTTGCAGACCCTGCAATCCCACCGACGCGTTGATTTGCCGTCACGGCGCCAGTCACCACGCAATTGACGATCGTGCCCTCGCTGTTTGCGGCAATTCCCCCCACGTAGTTGCTCGATCCGGTCAGGCTCACGGACAGGTTGGTCAATGTTAGACTTTTGACGGTGCCTTCTGGACCGATAAAGCCAAACAGGCCCTGTTGCGACTTGCCCGCGCCTGTTATTGTCAGGTTCGCAATTGTTTTTCCGTTTGCGTTGAACATACCGTTGTACTTGTTATTTGACGAGCCTATGGGTGTCCAGGGTACTCCTGAAAGGTCTATGTTCGCCGTCAGCTCGGCACTTGCCTCGGGGTTTGCGTCATTAGCCAACGCAGCGAAATCTAGCAAGTCCGCGACCGTTCCTATCTGGTACACGCCGTCCGCTTGGGCAAGCACGAAAGCGTCGATGTCTGCGTGAGCGGCCCCTTCCACGCGACTTCCTTCGCCAACTACCCCTGTGTTGTCAGCTGAGATTTGAGCGTGTGCCGCGTCATCTCCAAACACAAGAGGTGCCTGAATGCCTGAAACCAACAACATGAGCACGACCATGACGCAAATCATGCGCCGGACTGCTCGACTCGGATACAAACAGTGCTGTGAGTTTTTCTTTTCCATGTAATACCATCCTCCTTGCAGTAGTGGCAGGAACTCAAACGATTGTCGAACCTTTGGAACCAGACGCGGAGAGTGTGCGCTGACGATATCGGCAACGGGTCGAGCTGTGTGAACGGCGCAAAACGGATGCTTCCTTGCATAATGTTACGTTTTTCAATTTCGTAACATTATGCAAGGTGCGCATCGTGTTGTCAAGCACGGCTCGCGCACGGATGCCATGCGCAAGAGGCTTGTTGCTGTTCGCGCCCCAGCCTGTCATCCTGCGCGAAGAGCGCTTCAGCGCCCGTAGACGCAGGATCTAGAGGCGAAGTTGCGACTCTTCCACTGGATCCTGCGTCTACGCTACGCTTCACGCAGGATGACAGGCGGGGGCGCGAACAGCAACAAAGGTTCAGCGAAGAGTGCCGTTTACCTGCGGTAACACAAAAACCGCATCGTGACCGGCATAGTGTCGCGCGCTTCCGGTAGAATCAGTCATTATGCCTGAGTCCCTGGCACACGCCATCCTTCGCCATCGCAAAGCCGTCGTCGCTGTGTTCCTCGCTCTGACGGTGCTCGGTGCCGTCCTGGCAACCGGCGTGCGCGTCAATCCCTCGATGATCGACTATCTGCCACCACAGGCCTCCTCGACAGTCTCAATCGAGCGGCTGGCCGAGGAGTTCGCTGAGCCGGTCCCCAACCTGAGCGTCATGATCAACGACGTCTCGCTCATGGAGGCGCTCGAGTACAAGAAGCGCATCGCTGCGGTCAAGGGCGCGAGCGACGTCACGTGGCTCGACGACGTGGTTGACCTCAAGGTCCCGCTCGAGATGGCCGACCAGGATGCCGTGCGTCAGTATTACCGCGACGGCTCAGCGCTGTTCTCGCTCACCGTGCCCAACGGCAGCAGCGCCACTATCGACGCGCTCTACGAGGTCATTGGCGACGACGCGGCTCTGACTGGCGACGCGCTTGTGTCTTATGCGGCCAAGAAGCTTACCTCCAACGAGTCCACCGTCGCCTTGCTTATCTCCATACCCCTCATCCTCATCGTCTTGCTGCTGACCACGACCTCGTGGCTCGAGCCCCTCCTGTTTTTGTCTGCCATCGGCGTGGCAGTGCTGGTCAATATGGGCTCAAACATATTCTTTGGTGAGATAAGCTTTATCACTAATGCCGTCAGCCCCATTCTCCAGCTCGCCGTCTCGCTCGACTACGCCATTTTCCTGTTACATGCCTACTCAGACTTCCGCTCCACCACAGGTCCCGACGGCGCCCCGCTCAGCGCCGCCGATGCGATGGTCAAAGCGATGCAGCGCGCGTTTCCTGCGGTCATCGCCAGCGCCCTAACAACGCTGTTCGGCTTTCTTGCGCTGTGCTTCATGCGTTTTGGCATCGGGCCCAACCTCGGCATCAGCCTCGCGCGTGGCGTGGCTCTGAGTTTTTTGTCGGTCATGGTGTTCCTCCCCGCGCTCGCGCTGCTGTGCCACAAGCTTATTGACCGGACCCGCCACCGCCCCCTCATTCCGTCGTTTCGCTCGGCCGGCAAACACATCCTCAAAGCCCGCATACCCATCTTTGCCGTCGTGCTCGTGCTCATCGTGCCCAGCTTTCTCGCACAAAGCTCCAGCGGCTTCATTTTTGGACTGGGCAGTTACCAGCCCGGATCCCGGGCGAACGCAGACGAGCAAGCCATCAAAGACCGCTTTGGGGTCTCTACCCCGATGGTCGTCGGCGTGCCGCGCGGCGACGTGGTGCGCGAGAAGCAGCTCTCGGATGACCTCGCGGCGCTTCCCCATGTTACGAGTTTGATATCTTATGCGTATACTGTTGGAGAAACCATCCCACCCGAGATGCTCGACGACGCCTCGCGCGCGCGCCTCTACTCGGACGACCTCGCGCGCATCATCCTCTACACCGATGTAGCAGACGAAGGCGGCTTCTCGTTTGACCTGGTGCAAGACGTGCGCGACATCGCCGCGTCCTATTACCCCGAGAGCTACGTCGCCTCGCAAAACACGAGCGTCTACGACCTCAAGCTCACCATCACCGCCGACAACGCCCTGATCAGCTGGCTTGCCATCGTTGCCATTTGCCTGGTCATTCTCTTCGTGTTTCGCTCTCTCAGCCTGCCTATTATCCTCGTGCTCACCATTGAGGCGGCAATCTGGATAAACCTCTCCATCCCCTACTTCGCCGGCGAGCAGCTGCAGTACATCGGGTACCTCGTCGTCTCGACGGTGCAGCTCGGCGCGACCGTGGATTACGCCATCCTCTACACCGAGCGCTACCTGCCCCAGCGCCGCAAGCACCCCCCACTCGTCGCTGCGCGCAAGGCGCACGCTGCGACCTTCCAGTCCATCGTCGTCTCAGGCTCGATCCTCAGCCTTGCCGGATGCGCGTTGTGGGTCGTCTCCTCAAGCCCTATCGTCTCGACCCTCGGGCTGCTGCTGCTGCGAGGCACCCTGCTGTCAATGACACTGGTTTGTTGCTTTCTCCCATGCGCCCTGCTGCTTTTGGACCGCATAATAGGGATAAGCACGCTGCGCTCCAACTTCCTGCGCTTGCAGGGCGCTTCAGGGGCGCATCTCAGACACGCGATGCGCCGCACAGGCCCTTCGCCCCACAACGACGGCGAAGAGGCTTCAGAGAAGGACGCCACTTGAGGGCACGCCTCAACACTCATCAGGCCAAATTGTCGGCGGCGCTGCGCAGCAGGCCGTTTGGCTTGCTGCTTGCCACGGTCCTTGGGCTGCACAGCGCGCTCATGGGCTTTGGGGGCGCCGCTAGTTTAAGCTATGCGGCTCACGTGCCTGAATCCACAGCGCCCGACCCGCAAGGCGCACAAGAGGCGCAGGCCTCCCAGCCGGGCGACGAGGCCTCACGTGCGCCTGCCCTGCGCGACGAGGTGGTCTACGCCAAGCTCAACGCCTCGGGCACGGTGCACGGAATATACGCGGTGACGACTATCGAAAACCCCGCCAAGTCCCCTCTCGAGGACTTCGGCGCCTTTGACGCAGTGAGAAACCTGACCGACACGAGCAGCCTCCAACACGCGCCCGACAGCGTGCGCGTCACAAGCCACGCAGAGCAGTTCACCTACCAGGGCGACCTCGTGACCAAGCGGCTTCCTTGGGAGCTGCGCATCGACTACACGCTCGACGGCAAACAGGTCATGCCGAGCGCGCTTGCCGGAACCTCCGGAAGGCTTGAGCTTGCGCTGCACACCAAGCAGGCCATCGGCATCGACCCGGTGTTCTTCGAGCACTATGTGCTCCAGGCGACCGTCACGCTCGACGGCTCACGGGCAAGCGACGTCCAGTCAGAGACGGCAAGCATTGTCATGGCGGGCTCACAGCGCGTCGCGACCTTCACCATCCTGCCGGGCAAAGAGGCGGTCAACCGGCTCTCGGCACAGGTGAGCGACTTTGAGCTCGCCTCTGTTCAGATAGCGGCCATACCCTTTTCGATGGCCTTCGACCTGCCTGACACCTCAGGGCTCACCGCCGGGCTTGACGACTTGCTCGTCGCGCTTGCGCTGCTCGACGAGGGGGCGGCCAAGCTCAAGACCGGCGCTGACGGGCTGTCTTCGGGCGCCGCGAGCGTCGAGGCCGGCTCTTCGTCGCTACAGTCCGGGCTGAGCCGTCTTGCTCAGCAGTCCGGCCTTATCAACTCAGGCTCAGAGCAGATACTCACTGCGCTTGACCTCGTTGCAGGAACACTGGGCCAAATCCCCGAGCTCGACCTAGAGACCATCAAACGGCTGCCTGCGATCCTTGACCGCATTGCCGATGAGTTCGACGACGCCGCCACACAGGTGGCCAACTTGGGGGGCGCCTACCAGCAGGCCATTGACGACCTCGACGCGCTTATGCAGAATCTCCCGCAGACGAACGGCCCGCTCGACCAGTTGGTCGCAGACCTCGCCGCCAACAACCAGGGCGACGCGACCATACAGGCATTGGCACAGTACTACTTCGCAAGTCAGTCGCTCGTCTCGAGTTATTACCTCACGGTACGCCCGGCCCTTGCCGACATTAACACCTACCTGCAACAGCTCATTGACAACAGCGCCCTGCTCGACCGCCTCGCGGACGCCCTGCGCGGCCTTGCCGACGGCATTCCTGACGGCGCGGCGCTCGAGGGCTTCCTCGACCAGATAACCGGGCTGCTCACCGGGATGCAGCAGCTTGCAGGCAGCTACCGCGTCTTCCACCAGGGGCTCCTCTCGTACAACGAGGGAGTGCTCGAGCTCAACGACTCGTACGGTGGCTTTCACAACGGGCTGGAAGAGCTCGCTGCAGGAACTGGCCTCTACCAGGCCGGCGTGAGCGACTACGCCTCGGGGGTGCGCTCGCTGCGCCTTGCGACCGACGGCCTGCCCGACCTCGTGCGCGACCAGATCGACGAGTTCATGGCTGACTATCAGTCCTCCGACTTCACGCCTGTCTCCTTCTTATCCGACAAGAACGCCGACACGCGCTCGGTCCAGTTCGTGTTTGTCACCGACCCCATCGAGAAGCCCCGCCCGCCGGCGCATGCTGTCGAGGTGCCGGCGGAGCCGTCAATACTCGACCGACTGCTTGCGCTCTTCGGTCAGTAGCGAGGCGTCCCCGGAGGCGTCCCCGGAGGCGTCCCCGGAGGCATCATAGGAGTCATCCCGGAGGCATCTTCGCTCCTTTTTCTACTAGATATTGTCCACTATGTGATAATATCTAGTTATCTTCAATTCAGCCATCTGTTTGTCCGTTCCCTGCCCGAAAGGACGCTGCCATGTCTGACTCTGCCTATTACGACCCCGCTGACCTCGCCAAGTTCTCGACTATGGGAGAGTTCGCACCCCAACTCTGGGAGCGCTTTATGTCCTATTACGGCGCGGTGTTCGAGGAGGGCGCGCTGACGGCCCGCGAGAAGGCGCTCATCGCGCTTGCGGTCGCACATGCCGTGCAGTGCCCGTACTGCATCGACGCTTACACGAACTCCTGCCTTGAGAAAGGATGCGACCAAGAGCAGCTCACCGAGGCTGTACACGTCGCCTGTGCCATCCGGGGCGGCGCCTCGCTCGTCCATGGCGTGCAGTGCAAGAACATCGCTGGCAAGCTGGAGCTGTAGCATATGGCCTCGGCACTCCTGGCCGACAACGAGGCACCGGGCGGCTGCCTCCCCTTCGCGCTGCGGCTTGAGCAGGAAGGATGCGCGGAGCATTTGGTTGCCGCCTCGCAGCTCGAGACGATGCAGCTCAACATCACGAGCCGCTGCAACCTGCAATGCCGACATTGTCACATCGAGGCAGGTCCGTCGCGTTTTGACGAGATGGACCGCGCCACCATGGACGCCGCCCTTGACGTCTTTGCAGGCGGAGGCTTTGGCACCCTTGACATAACCGGCGGCGCTCCTGAGCTCAACGAGAGTTACGAGCGCCTCGTGACCGAGGGGGCCGCCCGGGCAAAACGCGTCATGACGCGCACCAACCTCGTCGTCCTCACGCTGCCGCAGCACCGCCATCTGCCTGCACTCTGGGCAGAGCTTGGAGTCGAGGTCGTCTGCTCGTTGCCGCACTACGAACAGCGCAACACCGAGCGACAGCGTGGCCCCGCAGTCTTTGAGGCGGCTATCGAAGGGCTCAAGGCGCTCAACGCGCAAGGCTACGGACTCGTCTCGGGCAAGGTGCTCAACATCGTCTCGAACCCTGGCGGTGCCTTTTTACCCCCTGCGCAAGCGGCGGCCGAGCGCGAGTTCAGAACACGCCTCAGCGAGCGCCATGGCGTCTGTTTTGATCACCTCCTCACGATAACCAACAACCCAGTTGGCCGCTTTGGTGGTTTTCTTGAGGATAAAGGCATACTTTCGGACTACCTTGCGCGCCTCTATGCCTCGTTTAACCCGCAGGCCGCAGCCGGCATCATGTGCCGCACCCAGGTAAGCGTCGCCCCTGACGGAAGGCTCTACGACTGTGACTTCAACCAGGCAGCCGGTCTGCCTCTGCGCTTTGAGCGCGGTGACCTTTTGATACAAGACGTTGCGCAGCGCATGGCTCAAAACGGCGCGACGGCAGGCATGGCTCTTCTTGCCGGGCGCTCCATACGCGTAGGACAGCACTGCTACGCCTGCACCGCCGGCGCCGGGTCAAGCTGCGGCGGCGCGACGGCATAGCGCCGTCTTCTAGCGTGTCGCTGGGGAGCGTGTCGCTGGGGACGGTTCCAGCGGCACGGTTCCCGACCTTGGTTTTTTTGGGGTGGCGCGTTATTGTCCCCTTATGGTATCCTCAAAACAAGTGAATAGTCATTAACATCAGAATTGCACTGAAACCGAACTACAAGGGGAGCTGGTGGTAGTTATGCGTATACGCAGTGGATCCGCACGGGGCGTGCGAACAGATGTCAGCAGGCATGCAACGGGGCGCAGCGCGGCGCGGCGCGTCAAGTCACCTCTCAAGCGAATACTGTCGGTGCTGATGACCGCCTTGCTCGCGGTTCCCGCCACTTATGGGGTCACGGCGGCAGTTCCTTTGCCAGGCATCGAGCCGCCTCAGGCCTGGGCAGACGACCTCCAGGTCCTGCCCGACATATTCGTCCTCGACCCCCTCGGCGACCCGCCCCAGCCGCCCCAAAGCGCCTCCGACATCGTGTGGGAGCGCATGGTGCAAAAACCGGGGTACGACCTGGCCTACACCGCCTCGCGCTCAAGCCAGTACAACGGCGTCGCCACGCCGAACCACATAGTCGCCCGGCCTGACCACACGGTCAACTTCTACGGCTACGGTCAGGACGAGCGCACCGACTACTCGTTTGCAGACAGTTACGCAGACGTCCGGCATTTCGAGTTCAAGCTGCGTCCCTCCTCCCTTAACTTCCATACGTTTGCCCAGTGTGCGACGCTGTTCAATGGCGGCTTTCCCGACCCGTCGAACCAAAACCTGTACACCGGCTACGCCATTGTGCTGAACAACGTCGGCGAGGGATCGACGGCCTCGCTCGGCCTGTACAAAGGCACCTGGGACATCCGGGGCAAGATCCCCACCAAACTGCGCGTCGCCACCTACCGCACCGGCATCCGTGACGGTGCGCACGGCTCGTCGGCCCCTATAGACGTGAGCATAGACATCGATGTGGACCAACCCAACCGCCCCTTCCGCATCACGGTAGACGGGGCACTCAAGACTGAGGCAGACTCTGCCTACGGCGACAGCCACGGCCTCGGCTTTGTCGCGAGCTATTATGGCCACTACTGCAGCGTCCTCACCGTGCTGACCCTCGAGGACTTCGTCATGCACAGCGAGCCGGCCGTATGGGCCGACTTCCCCGAGAACAGCGTCACCGTCAACTTCCTCATGGGAGACGACCCCATCGCCGCGCCGCAGGCCTACACGGGCAAGGAGGTCTACCAAACGTTCAGCGTTGACAACGGCAACGCGCTCGGCGGCATTCCCGAAAAGATCAACTACGAGGGCGTCACCTACAGCCTGCTCACCGCAGATCCGCCCGACCTCCTCAAGAAGAGCGGCAACAACTGGACCTACACCGGCAACATCCCGAAGGGCGGAGGAACGATCAACCTGCGCTACGACGCCGTGGCAGTCAACAAGGAGGCCGCACTCGACGGTGACAAGCCGTCAAGCGGCTCGTCTGACGCCCCTGTGCTTGTCAAGAACGGCGACATCATCAACTATGTGATCCAGCCGAGCAACGCCGGGACCCCAATCGGCGACATCCCGCTCATCCCTGCCGCGCCAGCGGCCAACAACTTCGTCGGCGGGTGGAGACAAAAAAACGCCACTACCGGCGGCGCATCGGGCGGCAGTTACTGGGCCTACTACACCTACCGCCAAGACGTCGGAAGCAGCAAGCCGGGCGACCCGAACTACACGATTGAGGTGACCTATCACATGCCTAAAGGCGTGTATGAGAACATAACCATACCTATTGGCCACTACATGGGCAACAACCCGTCAGCCTCCAGCCACAACGGCAGATGGGACGAGGACTATGGGAGCCACAGCATGACGGCGACGTTGCGCGTCGGCGACGCCACCGGGCCAGTGGCCTGGTCCGGCACGTTCTCGGGCAACACCTACGGCGCCGTCAACGGATCGGTGCACGCGCCGGGCATGCTCTCAGGGCAAAACGGCCTGAACTACAGCTCGATGGGCGTGAACTTCGGCAAAGTTGTCGTGTCGGATGCAGGCGCTGTGACCCTCGTGCTCCAGAGCACCCGCTGGCGCGACGCGCGCCATAGCCAAGGCGGCCACTTTGAGATGAGCTACGGCTTCGTGGTGGGCACGCTGAGCGGCCTGCAAAAGAGCATCGTTGACGACACGCTGCCCGCCGGCCTGACCTACGTGCCAGGCTCAGGGCGGGTGGTAGACCCTACAGGCACAAACCCCGACACGACGACTGGCATCAACGTGAGCGGCCAAAGCGTCATGTGGGAAGTCCCCGCCATCCAGCCCGTTGACTCGCCTTGTCTCGCGTTCGACGCAGTGGTCACTGCCCCCGACGGCGTCTACGCCCTCTTTGCGAACAGCGCCTCACTGCGCATAGCCACTGGCGCTGCGCCCACGACCATCGACGGCAACACCACCTACCATGCCATACCGGGGCCGGTGACCGTCACCGAGCGCTTCGTGGACGCCCTTCTCGACACGCCCATACAACCAGACAGGGCTAACGGAGGGCTCGTGAACGGGACCACGTGGGCAGCGACGCCTGCAGGGACCATAGCAGAGCAAGACACCATCGAGCAGGTCGCCCCCTATGCCTTTGCCGGCTACCGCTGGGACGCCGACGCCGCAGTCCCAGCAGGCACTGTGGGCGTTGCCGACCCCGTCTCGCGCGTGCTTGACCTCAAGGACCACATGGTCAGCTACCTGTACAACGACGCTCGCGGGTATCCTGAGGTCGGCGAGTCGTACTACCTCTTTGACGGCGCCGCGAACAGCACCCTGCTTCCCGGCGCGCCGGCAACATCCACGAAGCTGACCTATGGCGCAGACTACTTACTGCCCGTCTCAAAGACCGGAGCCAAGGCCTCCGGCGCCTCCAGCTACTCGTATTATGGATACTCGGTTGATGGCGGTGCCACCATCGCACGAGGCAGTGACAAGCAGCCGACTGACCCTCTGTTCACTCACGTGACCTCTGACATGCCAAACGCCGTGCGCCTCTACTTTGCCAAGAACCCCGTCTACACGGTAAGCTTCGGCGAGTGCAACGTGTCGGGCAGCGCCGTGACCGACACGCTCAACCGGGCGACGGAGACTAGCCAGGCGACCTACGGGGACCCGCTCAACTTCAACGACGCGCTCACGCGCGGCACTGGGTCGTTCCGTTACTATGGCTACAGCATCGGCGGCGAGCCGACGATCCATGCAGGCGCGCCCCAACGCCAGCTCTCTCCTGCGCTCACGAGCGACTACAGCATCAAACTATGGTTTGCCCAGGCACATCAGGTGACAGTGCGCTACAAAGAGGCCGGCAACGACTTCAACTCGCTTCAAAGCAGCACGTTGTTCACAGTAGGCAACGGCGACACGGTCTCGGCTGCCTCCCTCGCAGCACTGTGCGCTGCCCCAATCGACGTGCAGGAGAGCGCAGACTCTACGCGCGCCTACACCTACGCCAACGCGTACCAATGGTCGGGGGGCAGTGTGTCGAACGGCACGCCGGGCGGCGTGCAGGTTGTCGCCGACATGACCCTGACGCTGTACTTCTCGGCATCCTACCAGGTGACCCTGCAATACCACGAGAACCGCGCCCCCACTGACGACTCGGGCGGCAGCGACGCGGCGGCTGTGCTCAAGCCAGACACGTCTGTCGCAGCGGCCGGGGGCAGCGTCGCCAGCCTCACAGCGCCGCCTGCCACGCTGCGCTACCACAACCACGTCTGGAGCTACGAAGGATACAAACTAGGCACCGACCACTCCGAGGCGACTCCTGACGCGGCGTCCAACCCGGTGACCGGCGACGTGCTCGGCCCACTTTGGACCGACCAGACGCACATCTATGTGTACGGGTTCGACCCCAACGACGCGTCCTCGCAGCTCTACACGGCCTTTGTCGCGGCCGAGCAGGTAGACGTCCCCAGCGTCGGCCTGCGCGACGGCGGCACTCCAAGCGCCAGCTCCTTGAACGGGGCTGCCCTTGGCGACGGCAACGTGGGCAATGTGCTGCCCGGCGAGCAGGTGGTCCTCTCCACAACTGAAAACCCCGGCTTTGCCTTTGACCACTGGACCTTTGCCGACAAAGACGGCAACGTGATCGACCCCCACGACCTCGACCTTCTGCCGGTGGGCGCCACAAGCTCGCGCTTCGTTATGCCGGCCTTTGACGTGACGGCCACGGCACACTACCTCTCCACCAACAACCGGCCAACCCTGCAGGTCAGGCTTGACGGGACCAACTGGCCTGCTCCGTCTCTGGTGGACGGGAGCGCGCGCAGCTACCAGCTTGTCGGCATCAATGGGTCGATAAACACGTACTCCGCTACGTTTGTCGCAGACGGGTACTATAAGTTCCCTCAGATGGCAGACGGCACCTACGAGCTGTATGACGGCAGCGACGCAACGGGGGCAACCGTGCAGCTCGGGGGAGAAAGCCCCCTGCTCCCACTTGACTATTACACGTTCACGCTCTCTCTCACCACCGAAAACCACTACCCGGCCGGCTATAGCGGGCCTGTCGCCCTGGGCGGCCAGGTCAACCTGCCCGCCAGCGGCATCTACCGCGCGGGCGCCATGGTCCCGATAGAGGCCGACGCCGACGCTGACTTCGACTTCACAGGATGGACGCTCAGCGGCAACGCCGGCGCCACCGTGTCTGACCCCACGGCTGAGAACCCCTCGGTCACGATGCCTGCATCGGGCACAGGCGGCGTGACGGCGACCGCAGGCTTCGAGCGCAAGGGCGTCGCGGTCACAACCGGCCAAGTGCTGCTCGACGCCCATGGCAACCCTCTTGCGGGGACCGGCGGCACGTTCACCCCAGGAGGCACCTTCTACCTCGGGCTGGTCAATGCTCTTACCGCCACGCCCGGCGACGGCGTAGCGTTCGTCGGCTGGCAGGTGACCAGTGGCGCAGGGACGCTCGTCCATGCCGCCAGCACCTCCAGTGCCGGGTTCACGCCGACTGACCCAGACAACCCCGTGGAGCTCACCGCCGTGTTCCAGGTGGCCGCGACAGTCGATGTGTCGCTTGATGTCGCGAACACCGTGCCGCTCGACGGCCTTGCAAACCGCATACGCGTGAGCGCGGCCAACCACTTCCCGAACCCCGTGAGCATCTCCGGCCTTGAGTGGCTGCGCGTCCCCCTCAACGGAGCCGCGACGTCCCTCGACTTCACGGCGGCGTCACAGGCCGCCGCTGCCTCTGACAAAGGCACCCTGGCCGCGTCTGACTTCGACGGCTTCGCCGGCACCGGCTCTTTGCGCAGCGCCGAGCTGCCTGCCGACGAGAACGGGCGGTATTGGCTGCGCATCGGCTTTAGAGGGTACAGCAACGACGGAAGCGAGCAGGCTTACACCGTGGTCACGAGCATCGACGTCAGCAACATCTACACGCCGTACGCAATCTACCAGCGCGACTACAACAACAGCTTCAGCCGCATCATCACCGCGTACCGCCAACTGCCCTCAAACCAGGGGGCGCTGCCGACGGCCGTCCCCTACGACCTGCACGGCTCCTCGACCGGCACGGTGCTCGCCGTTCCCGGCGCAGGCTGGCGCAGCGTCACCTTCTCGCCCGACAAGCCGGGCTACCGCTACGTGTACTACATCGCCTTGCCTGAAAGCAGCCCATGGTCTAGCACAGCCGACAACCTGGTCGTCACGCTTGACGGCAGCTTCTTCACTGCCTTCGCCCCGCATGCCGACTCGGGGGTCGCAACTGGGCACTATTATACCGTCGGCTACACCATGGACCCCAGCAGGTGGCATGACGCCAACGCCTACTACGTCAAAGCCGACGGCAGCGCCGTCACCGTCCCAAGCGGCGGTAGCACGAACGCCGTCATCAAGGTCTGCGCCGACGACAGCTCCACGCCGTTCAACGAGTTGGGTGGCATATATATCCCGCCTGAAGAGAGCCCCTTTGTGCCGGTAGGATGGTATATAGACGAGAATGCCTCGTCGCGCGCGCCGGGCACTGCCGGCGCTCCGGGCGGCAGCACTTACGCCCAGCTGACGGACTTCACCCAGCTCGATGCCGACTTCACCGACCTTATCCAGTCCATCGCCGACCATGCCGACAACGCGGCCAACCCGCTGCTCGGGCTGTATGTGGTCTACGAGGAGCGCTACCGCGTCACCGAGCACCACTATCTGTATGACCCCGGCCAGGGCGGGCCTACGGCCATCAAGCTAGCCGAGGACACCGGCACGGTGCTCGTCGCGGGAAGCCCGTACAGCAAGCAGCCGCTCGCGCTTTCGGGGCTTGTAGCAGTGGGCGCCACGAGCTCGGACACGGCAACCTACTCTGGCGCCGTCGTGGCTGGGCCGCTCGTAGGCAACGGGCTGCCAAAGCTCCCGTACAGCGGCGCTGGCGACTCGTCCCAGCAGCAGTTCTTCACCGTCAGCTACGGCGCGGTCAACGCAGACAGCTCGGTGTCGTTTTATTACGAGGCATGCACGTCGGGCACTCAGCCAGGTGACCGCCCTGGCATTCCCTTGAGCGAGGTGCTGGCCATAACTACCTGCTGGAAGGAGCTTCCTGCCACACCCGGGGCAGCCACTGTGACGGTCAAGGCGCCCGAGGTGACGTTGACGCGCAACACCACGGCACACACGGTGACCAATGACGGCACCCCGTCAGGGAGCGCGACACACAGCGTTGCCGCAGGCGGGGGCGCCGCCTGGTTGTTTGACAGCAACGGTGGCGCAAACCCGCAGGCACAGGCCGTGAACGACCCGCCCAGCAACATCGCTGCCGCCGAGGTCACCTTCTACTACCTGTTTGCCACGAACGGCGCCGTGCCCGACCGGGACCAGTGGGTGCTTCGTCACTACGCGGGCATGGACACGAGCAACGACCCTGCCACGCCGCTTGAGCTCAAGCCGCCCAACCTCAGCATCGCGCTCACGTCTCAGGCTTATACCGAGACTGCGCCGGCGTTTCCCGGCTGGATCTACTCCGGCCTCGTGCACGGCACGTACCCAGGCGGTGCCCCAGCGCTCGACTCGACGTCGCCTACGCTGACGCTGGACCCTGCCGTGCGAGGCGCCACGCCAAAAGACACCTGGACCTTCTTGTATGAGCCTGGAGGATACTACAGTGCCTCGGCCGACGGAGCGCCAGACATGCGGACCACGGCGACGCTGACGCTCGAGTTCGACTCGCCGATCGTTGCGCTCGACGCTGCCGACATCACCGTGACCGGCACGGGCGCCGCTCCCGGGGCAGCGACCGTCGTCGGGGTCTCCTCCTCGAACGGCGGACGCACGTGGACGGCCACGGTGTCCGACGTGCAGCAAGGAGGCGCGCTTGTGCAAGTCACGCGTGCTGGAAGCCGCTTCGTGGGGCTTTCTGGACCGCAGGAGGTCACGCTGAGCACAGGCCCCGGGCTTGTCTCTGCCAGCTTCGACGGCGTGGCCGACAGCACGACCTCGCGCCTTCTCACCCTGACTTTCAGCAAGCCCGTAAGCGGCCTCAACTACCTTATGGGGGCCTCAGCGACGCTCACGGGAACAGGCGCCCAGCAAGGCTCAGCGACGCTCGCGCACCTGAGCGCTGCGTACCCAGAGCCCTTTGCGGCAGTGCCGAACACGGTCTGGTACGTGTATGTGACCAACGTGCAATCCCAGGGATCGGTGAGCGTGACGGTCTCTGTGCCCGCGGCAGCCTACACGCTCTCGCCCGACACGCAGTCTGCCACCGTGCAGCTCGAGAAGCGCTACCTCGTGTACCACAAGGGGTCAGCACCGTACGTGACCGGGTTTCCGCCGTTTGCACAAGACCCAGACAGCGCGTTTGGCCTCGTGTTCACCGGCGACTTCACACAGACCGTCGTGGCCGGCCAGATGGACCGGACGAACTACGTGCTCTTCGCTTGGAACACGCAGCCCGACCTGCGCGGCGAAGTGTACTATGTGGGAGACGCAATAACACTTGACACCCCCTGGACGCAGCGGGCCGAGGACAGCCCCAACGGCATACCGACAGGCTGCACGCAGCTGTGGCCGATGTGGCTTGCCGCGCCGCAGCCCCACCTCTACTCCCCCTTCGTCAACAGCGACGGCAGCGTGACCTTCACGGGGCGCGTGCTGCGCGTCACGAACGACTACCGGGTGAGCCTCGAGTTCCGCAAGCTCGGGACGACGAGCTGGACGACGGTCTTTGACACCAGCCACTACGGGGTCATCAGCGACGACGTCTGGTCGTTCTTTGACGCAGGCTCCCCCGCCCAGCCTTGGACCGTCTCCAAAAACCTGTTCTCCCCCGGCGAGGTCTACGAGGTGCGCCTCTTTGCCATCGACGCCGTTGTCTGGAACAACATCCCCTCGGCGACCGACACGGTGCTGTTCCGCACGCCACTCGCGCCGCCCCCCGGTGGCAGCGGGTCCATAGACATCCGTTTTGACAACCTCGACGTTGTTGCCCATGCAGTCGTCGTCACCTTGCAGGAAGGCGACGAGGTGATTGCGCCCCCGAAGTTCTTCAACCCGGTTGAGGCGGGCGGGCACCGCGAGCTCACGTTCGCGAATGTCGGCGACGGCTATTACAACGTCGTGGTCGACTACGGCGCCTACCGCACGACGCGCGGCGTGCGCGTAGCGGGCGGGAGGTCGTATGAGGTCATCTCGGGAGAAGAGATCGGCGTCAACGGCAGGCTGCTGCGCCTGGCGCTCGGCAGGCTGCAAAGCGTCGTGACCATACGGCCCGGCGCCCCGCTTGCCTCGGTGGACGGACTGCCCGAGCTGTTCGACGTGCCCTCGGTCTTTGACCCCGTGGCAGACCAGTCGGTCATAACGCTCGGAGGAACCGTTGAGCTGAGGCTTGATGTTGGCTACCTCGGGCAGCCCGACGACGCCAGCAACACGATTCCACCCCCCGACCTCGCCTCCATTGTTGCCACTGCCGAGGCGGACGGCCGCGAGGCAGTCGAGTTCTACGACTTCAGGCTCTTCAAGGCCAGCTACGACTTGAACGGCATCGCGCTCTTTGACCCCGTCATGATCGCCTCGACGGGAGAAAGGCTGGTCGTCGTGTCGTACCCCTTGCCAGAGTCTGCCCCCGCCGACCGCCTCGCTGCCGTCTATCGCGTACACGGCGGCAGCGTGCAGGCGCTAGCCAAGACGCCCAATGCCGACGGCGAGTACTTCGAGGTGCGCGACGGGTTCATACTGCTGCATGTGGGAAGGTTCTCGACGTACGCCTTGGTCTTGGACCCGGTCGACAGAGACATCGACCCGCCTCCTGGCCCAGGCGAGAATCCTGGGGGAGAAGACCCAGGCGGCAACGGCCCCGGCAGCGGCGGCAGCAGCAGCCCCGGCGGCGGCGGCCCCGGCGGCGGCGGCCACTTGGTGTTCACCGGGGATCAAAGCGGCGTACTCCTGCTCGTTGCCTTGAGCTGTGGCGCGGCTGGCCTGCTCTTTGCGCTTGCCTTCGTCGTGCGCAGGCGCGTCATGCGCAGGCGCGTCATGCGCAGGCACTGGAACCGGCACCTGCTGTCGTGACGGCAGCTTGTCAGACCTGCTCAAGCACGCGGGGAAGCACCTGCTTCTTGCGCGAGAGGATTCCTGGCATCCACACGCTGCCCGAGTGAAGGCTGATGCCAAGGGCACGCTCTACTATGCTCGGGCGCCCCGCTACGATGACCTGCGAGCCTTCGGCCACAACATCGGTGACCATGAGCAGCACGAACTCGTAGCCCCGCTCGACCCTGACCTTCTCCATATGCGCGGTGAGCGTCGCCTCGTGCTCCAGGACGCGCGCAAGCGAGACGGTCTCATACTGCGCGATGAGCACGCGATGCTCCCCAAGCTCGAACTCCTTGGCGTCGGCGCCTGTGATCGCCTCGACAGTAGGCGGGCTTGCCGCGTCGCGGCTCCCGAACAGCTCGATCCCGAAGGCAAGCGCGTCCACGCCGAGCGCGTCGCCGAGCCACTGAGCCACCGCGCGGTCTGTGTCGGTGGCGGTTGGCGACTTGAGCAGCACGGTGTCGGTCATAATGGCCGCAAGCAGACAGGCTGCCATCGGCGCAGGCAGGCCGGCGTGGGGATGGCTCTGGTACTCGAGCGCCACGATTGTGGCCGTCGCGCCCACCGGCATGTTCAAGAAGCGTATGGGCAGGGTAGTCTGCACGTCGCCAATGCGGTGATGGTCCAGTATCTCGACCACCGCAGCGTCGTCGATGCCGGGCACCGCCTGAGCGCTCTCGTTATGGTCCACGAGAATGACCTTGCGGCGCGGCGGGCGGGCTATATCGGTGCGCGTGAGCACGCCGACGCACACCCCGTCCTCGTCAAGCACGATGGCCTCGCGCAGCGACGCGGCAAGAACGCTCTCCGTGACGTCTTTGAGCAGCGCCTCAGGCTCCAACACGAGCGCGCCCTTGTCGAGAAACCCGCCCACCGCCTGCGCCAGCGTCTCGTGCCGCGGGCGGTCGGTGTCGAGCTCGGAGATGAACAGCTCGGCGAGCATCCTAGTTGAGATAAGCCCACAGTAGCAGCCCGCAGCATCAGTGACCACGAGCGCGCGCAGGTTGCGGTCGCGCATGATGCGCCCTGCCTCGAGCAGCGTCGCGTCCTCGCGGACACTGACGACCTCCTTGGTCATTGCGTCGCAGACCCGCCGATAGACATGCGCTATGACTCGGGGCTTCTCGATCCCATAGCGCTCAAGCACCCAACGGGTCTCATGGGGCAGCGGCCCGAGTCTGACCGCCTCATACACAGAGGAGTCGGCCGAGGTCGCGTTTTTCAGCCACGCATAGGCGATGGCGCTCATGATGGAGTCGTTGTCGGGGTTGCGGTGCCCCACTACAAGTGTTCGGTGCACGTAGGCTCCTCTCAGTCGCTTGTCGTTGGTCCCTCACGCGCCAGCAGCTCCAATGCCAAGACTACGCTCGTGATCTGCTCTTGCGGAGTGGAGGCGCCGGCCGTCACGCCGACGGCAAACACACCGTCGAGCCATGCGGCCACAAGCTCGTCAGGCGACTCGATGTGATGCGTCTGGCGGCAGACGGCCCGGCAAATCTCGTACAAGCGCGTCGTGTTTCCGGAGTTGTGGCCGCCGACGACTATCATCAGGTCAACCTCATGCGCGAGGCGGGCGGCAGCCTGCTGACGCTGCCGGGTCGCCGAGCATATGGTGTTGCGCGCCTGCGCCTCGATGCCCCGGGCGCTCAGCTCGTCGAGCACCGCCGCCAGGGCTTCAGGCGCCTGTGTCGTCTGCACGACGACGCCGATGCGCGAAGGCAGGTCTGCTGGCAGGTCATTGGGCACTTGCACTACGAGTGTCCCTTCTCCCGCATGCGCCCGTATGCTCTCGACCTCCGGATGCCCGTTCTCTCCTACCACAATGACCTCGAGGCCCTCCTCGCGCAGGGACCGCGCGGCCTTCTGCGCCTTGAGCACGTGCGGGCAGGTGGCATCGACGACCTGCAGCCCGCGTCTGTGCGCCTCGTCCATTACAGACGGCGGGACCCCGTGCGAGCGGATTATGAGCACGCCTTCATCGACCGCGCTCACCTCGTCTACCACCTCGACGCCGCGCTCGCGCAAGTCGGCCACGACGCGTGGGTTGTGGATAAGCGGCCCGAGCGTGCGCACATGCTTTTGCGCACGGGTGCCTGTCGAGGCTTCTCCCCCGGTAGAACCGCCCTCGCGCATGGCCTCTTCGACGAGCGCCAAAGCCCGCTCGACCCCGTAGCAGGCACCTGCGAACCCTGATAGAACAATGCGCATCAGCAGCCCTTCCGGGGGTCTTCGAGCGCATAGACTGCCTTCATGACGTCTGCGGTAAAAGCGCTCAGCCGCTCGGGCTTGTCCAGCGCCTCGTAGCGCGCCTCGGCAAGCGACATCGGCTCGCCAAAACGCAGGGTAATACGCGGAAAGTGCCAGCGTCGCGAGCCGGGAGGCGCGATACGCTCGGCGCCCCAGATCCTGACAGGAACCACCTCGCACTTCGCGAGCCGCGCGATGACCGCGACGCCCTCGTGAAGCTCGCGGGCCTTTGACGCGTCGCGGCCGCGCGTGCCTTCGGGGAATATGCCGACCAGCTCGCCGCGCTTGAGCATGGCGACCGACCGCTTGACCACCTGCATGTCGCCCGCGTCACGCTTGACCGGAAACGCGCCGACCCAGCTGGCAAGCCGCGCAATGGCGCGCACCTTGAAGAACTCCTCTTTGGCCATGTAGCGCACCGGGCGCGGGCGCATGGCCATCATGACAAAGACCGGGTCAAGGTACGAGCGGTGGTTTCCGGCGACTAGGTACGAGACGCCTGGCCGCACGTGGTGAGTGTCGTAGGAGCGCACACGAAAGAGCAGCCCGAACACCACGCGAACCAGCACAAAAAAGAAGCTGCAAAAGCGCTGGGGATAATGACCAGGCCCTTCGGCAGGGCTGTCGTAAAAGCTGTCGAGCGGCCTCATACGGTCCGCCTTCGCCTCGCGCCTTCGCCTTGTGCGCCACGGCTGTACGCGAGGCCGACGATGCAATCGACCACCTCGTCGATGCGCAAGTCCGTGGTGTCGATCAACACGCTGTCGGGGGCGGCGGCGAGCGGCGCCGTGTCGCGGCCTGTGTCTTCAGCGTCGCGTCGCAGGATGTCCTCTAAGGTGGTGCGCTCAGCGGCCTTGAGCGCGTCAGGCGTAGTGGGGAGAAGGCCGCGCGCGGCGTTTTGCGCCGCGCGGCGCGCGGCGCGGGCCTCGGGCGCCGCCGTGAGAAAGACCTTGAGCTCTGCGTCCGGGAACACCACGGTTCCGATGTCGCGCCCCTCCATCACGGTGTCGCGCTCATGACCGAGCCGTCGCTGCTGCTCGGTGAGGGCGCTGCGCACGGCTGGCAACGCCGAGGTGGTCGACACGTGCGTGTCGGTGCGCGGCGTGCGGATGGCACGCGTCACGTCTGCTCCCGCAATGTACACCTCGGTTGGCAGTGCTTCTCCAGGCGTGTAGCCAAAGCTGATGCGCTCGTCGCGCGCTATAGCGCCGAGAGCCATCTCGTCGCCCGGGTCGATGCCTGCCTCAAGGGCGCGCGCGCACACGGCGCGGTACATCGCCCCCGTGTCGAGGTAGGCGAAGCCGATTTGCTCGGCAACCATCTTGGCAACGGTGGACTTGCCGCTTCCGGCAGGTCCGTCGATAGCAATTATCATATGACTCGATCCTGATAGCGGGAACCTGACGCGAGCGGCCTAACAGGAAAGACCACGGCAAGCGCGCCCAGGTGCTGCCCACCAGTATAACGGGTAGCAGGCTGATACTCCCCTGTCACACCCGGCCACCTGTCAACCCGAGAGGCACTCGAGGTCGGCAAGAAAGCCCGGGTAGCTCACGTCCATCGACGAGAGGCGCTCTATTATGAGGTCAAGCCCAAAGGCGCGTGCCGCGACCACCCAGGTCATGGCAAGGCGATGGTCCCCCTGCGTGAGAAGCGATACGCTTCCGCGGCACGGACGCAGCCCTGCCACCACAAGGTCGTCGCCCTCGGCCCACGCACGGGCACCGAGCGCGGTCAAGCCATGAATGATCACAGAAAGGCGGTCGGACTCCTTGACGCGCAGCTCTCCCACTCCTTTGAAGCGAGTCTCGCCCGATGCCGCCGTGGCGAGCAAGGCGAGCAGTGGGACCTCGTCGATCAACGCGGGGACCTCATGCGGCTCTACGACCGTCGGCATGAGCTCAAGCGGCGCACTAACAGTGACCGAGCCGAACAACTCACTGACGAGGGCGTTGCCTTCAGTGGCACCCATGCCGCTCAAAGCCACGGACTTGCTCGTCTCTATCGCCAGCTGTACCCCCATGCGCCGCATGACGTCGAGAAAGCCGGTGCGTGTAGGGTTGAGCGAGACGCCCGGCACGGTGACCCTGCTGTGGGGAACAAGTGCCGCAGCGACCAGGAGAAAGGCAGCTGACGAGGGGTCTCCCGGCACGACACAGTCACAGGCATGCGGCAATGCGCCTCCTGTCACACGAGATGTCAGGCCTTCCACCGCCACCGGCACGCCGAAGGCCGGGAGCATGAGCTCGGTGTGGTTGCGGCTCAACGAAGGCTCGGTGACCGAGGTGGCGCCGCTTGCGCGCATGCCGGCAAGCAGCACGGCGCTTTTGACCTGGGCAGACGCCACCGGCGAGCAGTAGTCGATCGCACGCAGCCGGTCGCTCCCGTGCACCGTCAGGGGAAGCGTTGCGCCCCCCTGCGGCTCGAAGCGCGCGCCCATGAGCTCGAGCGGCTCAATGACCCGCCGCATCGGGCGGCGCACCAGCGAGGAGTCCCCCGTGAGCGTCACGGTTACCGGGTATCCAGCAAGCAGCCCAAGCAGCAGCCGCGCCGTCGTGCCAGAGTTTCCGCAGTCGAGCGCCTCGACAGGCTGTCGCGGGCCTTGCGCGCCCCAGCCGCTGACCGTGCCGCTGACTGTGCCGCTGGCAGTTCCGCTAGCCGTGCCGCTGGCCAGGCCTTCTCCCCCTTCGTCAAGCTCAATGCGCGCGCCCAACGCCTGCACCACTGCGATCGTCGAGCGCACGTCGAGCCCGTCAAGCAGCCCGGTGAGACGCGAGGTGCCTTCAGCGCATGCGGCGAACAGCACAGCGCGATGCGAGAGCGACTTGTCGCCCGGGACGCGCAACTGCCCCACCAACGGTATGCCACGGTAACGCGAGCCTCTGAACAATGTCATGCAACCACCTCACTGACTCGGTGCCAGAGGGCGCAGTGACACATCAAAGCCTCCGTCTATGAGCAGTGACGAAAACCGCCCGATATCGCCCTCATCGGTGAGGATAAGCTCAAGTATGGCCGACTCCTCATTGATATGGTCTATGTCGATTGACTGGATGTTGCAACCAGCCTTGCCGGCAAACCCGGTGACCTCTGCGATGACGCCCGAGCGGTTGGCCATAGGGATGCGCACCTCGACGAGCCGCGCGGAGTCGGGCACCCAGGCAGCAGGGATTGAGCGGCGCAGGCTCGCTGCCTCGGAAAGCAAGGCGCCCAGGCCGCGCTCGTCGGCGTCAGCCACATGCCCCTCTAACCGCTCGACGATCTCGCGAAGCTCGCCCAGGCCGCGCATGAGCGCCTCGCGGTTGTCGAGCGCGATGCCGCACCACAGCTCAGGCGAGCCGGCGGCAACACGCGTCGTGTCTTTGAAGCCGCCTGCCGCAAGCCTAAAGATCTCATGGTTCTCGCTGGCATGTCTTCCCGCAAGCTGCACAAGCGCGCTTGCTATCATGTGCGGCACATGGCTTACTATGGCCACAGCGTCGTCATGGCCGGTGCGCGGCAGGCTGATGCTGCGCGCGCCAAGCGACGTGACCAGCTCGTGGACGCGCGTGAACACCTCAGGACGCGTGTCGGCGTCGGGGCAGAGTATCCAATGCGCGCCCTGGAACAGGTTTGCCCGTGCGCCTTCGATGCCGTTGACCTCGCTGCCCGCCATCGGGTGGCCGGGCAAGTAGCGCCCTGGTTCAGGAAGGCTGCGCTCGGCTGCCTCGACGATGACGCCTTTGGTTGAGGCGACGTCGGTCACTGCCCCCCGGTAGCCGCTTGCACCGATTCGAGCAAACCAGTCCTCAGCGCCTCGCGCTGGCATGGCCAGCACGACAAGGTCGGTCACCGCGTCGTCAAGCCAACGGTCGACGCGCTCGTCGTCGGGCGTGCCCCCCTCGTCAAGCCAGCCCTGCTCGAGCGCGCGCCTGACTGTGGAAGCGTCGACGTCTATGCCGCGCACAAAAGGCCGGGCATCAGCGACGATGTCTTTGAGCGCCGCGGCCATGGAGCCGCCGATAAGCCCGACCCCAATGACGAGCACAGACGCAAACGGCCCGTCCACAGTCGGCGTTGGACTTGCTGGCTGCCCTGCAAGCACAGGGCTAACAGGGTCGGGGCTGATAAGTTCGGGGTTTTCGGAGTCCATAGGCAGGCACGTCCTTGTCTCTCGCTGCATGCGGCTGGTGCCCCTCAAGTATAGTGCACCTGCGCAGTGCGGCGCGACGCGGCGCGGCGGCATGCGGCGGCTTCAGTTATACTTATCCCGCCTATACCTAGTAGTGACATCCTGAAGTTTGGGACTTCTGGCCAGAAAGGACGCAACATGGGTTTTATTGAGGCATTCAAAGGCGCTATCGGGGGCAGCTTTGCTGACCAATGGAAGGACTTCTACACAGTTCCTGCAGGCGTGTCGGCGACCGCAGGCATCTTCCCGGCAACGCAGCAATCGCTCAATGCGGGGCGCGGCGCCAATGTCAAAGGCTCCGAGAACATCATCACCAACGGCTCAAAGGTGCTCGTGCCCGAGGGCTTCGCACTCATAACCTACGAGAACGGCGCCATCACAAACTTCATCGCGGCGCCGGGCGGCTACCTCTACTCTTCTGAGTCGGTGCACGCGACCTCCTTCTTCTCGGGCGGCGGCCTGATCGAAAGCGTGGTCAAGAACTCATGGGAGCGCTTCAAGTTCGGCGGCATCCCCTCCGACCAGCAGCTCGCGTTCTTCGTGAACCTCAAAGAGATTCCCAATATGCGTTTTGGAACACAAAGTGAGATCTATTGGGACGACAAGTACCTTAACGCACAGGTTGGAGCTGTCACGCGGGGCACCTACACGCTTCGCATCATCGACCCCATCCTGTTCGTGCGCGGCTTTGTGCCTATCAGGTACCTCGCGCAAAATGCCGCGATCTTCGACTTCGCCGACTTCGAGAACGACGCCGCCGAGCAGCTGTTCAACGAGGTCGTCCAATCGCTCGCGGCGGCCTTCTCTAGTTACACCAACGACCCCGACAAGGGAAACCGCATCACGCGGATCCAACAAGACAGCGTGGGCTTTGCGCTCTCGCTCAGTCAGGCGGTGGAGACAAACTACCAATGGAGCTCCGCGCGCGGGCTGGCCATCGCAACAGCCAGCCTCCTTGCCATTGAGTACGACGCGACCACCAAGAAGCTGCTCGCCGACGTCCAGGCCGCAGACGCGCTCATGGGAGCGCGCGGCAACTCGTTCTTCCAGCAGGCCGCTGCCCGCGGCATACAGGATGCCGGCTCAAGCGGGGGCGGTGCCATGGGGATCGGGATGATGGGCATGGGCATGAACGCCATGGGGGCGGTGGCTGGCGGCATACAGCAGCCCGCCACGCTGCCGCAAGGCAACCCCTTTATGGGCCAGGAGGCCGCGCAAGCAGCGCCCGCGGCGGCGCCCGCGGCGGCGGCTCCGGCGGCGGCTCCGGCGGCTGATCCTGCCCCAGCCCCTGCTGCCGAGGACCCCTATGAGAAGCTCACCAAGCTCAAGGGCCTGCTTGACACCGGGGTGATCACGCAAGAAGACTTTGACACGGCCAAGAAGAACCTCCTGGGGCTCTAGATGCCCCCGACCGAAGACATCCCGACCGCCCAACCCAACACTGCCGACGAACCCGGAACGACACCTATGCGCGGCGCAGGCGAGTTTGCCGACCTCGGAAAACGGGTCATAAAAGAAATCGACCGGCAAAAAGACGCCGGCCTCATCTCCGAGCAATCTGTGCTTGAACGGCGCGCGGCGCTCGACGACATCCTCAAACGCTTAGGCGACGGGGAGCTCGACCCACAAAAAGCGTTTGCGGCACTCGAGGCGCTCATGCCGCCAGCCGTCGTCAAGACGGATGACGACTCGGCCGACGGACTCAACAAATGCCCACGCTGCGGCTCAGCCGAGATCTTCACCCAGCCAGGCACCGGCCGGCTGCAATGCAGCTTTTGCCGCCACGTGTTTGACGCAGCAGCGCCCGCTGCCATGCCCGTGGCGGCGGGGCAGCTTCATGGCGAGGCGCGCGGCGGCGGCGCGACAGACATCGACGCTGCCACAAGCACGCAGGTCACGATCGAGTGCCAAGGCTGCGGCGCCGAGGTCGTCATCGATGCGAACGAGTCGATGACGGCCCGTTGCCACTGGTGCCGACAAACACTCTCGCTTGAGCGCCAGATACCCAACGGCGCAGTGCCCGACCTTATCCTCCCCTTCTTGCTGAGCAAAGAACAGGCACAAGAGAAAATACGCGCGTTCGTCAAAAAACGCGCGCTGTTTGCAAACGGGTACTTCAAGCTCGAGTTCACCACTGACAACATCGTCGGCGTGTACCTCCCCTACCTGGTCGTCAACGCACAGACTACGAGCGACCTGCG
>JAITHV010000021.1 GCA_031279835.1 Coriobacteriales bacterium | reverse complement strand
CATGCTGGCCACCGGGACGCGCCGTTTTCGCTGGCCGGCCAAAGCGTCAGCAGCGGCATTGCCGGCAGAAGCGAGGGCATCGGCGGCTTGTTGGAGTGCCATGGCTCTCCTTGTTCCCTTGTCCCTATAGCTCCATCCCGGATTATACCGCATGGGACTGCGCGTAAAACGGGCCATCGGCCTTCTTGCCGCATCGGCATCATCCAAAAATGGCCGATGCCTGCATGAAAACTGCCGAGGCTTGGACCTATAGCCAAGCGGCGGCACAGGAGTGTACATTGAGCAAAGGAGAGCGGGTCTCCGAGGCGCTGCCGAGCGTGCCACGCTGTGCGCGTCGGAGTTCCTGCATGGTTGCAGGCGCCGTGCTGCCGCGCTGCCCGGTGCCTCACAGAACAGGAGGAACCATGAAGAACCTGGCAAAGCAGGGCGCAGACCCTGACACGAGCCCCCTAACCGATCCCGCCGCCGAAGCGGGAAGCACAGCTCAAGCGGGCCTCTCGCGCCGCTCGTTTCTCAAGGGGTCGGGTGCCTTGGCCGTAGGAGCCGCCACCGTCGGCCTCGCCGCCTGCTCGGCCGCTCCCTCGGCCGGAACCGCGAACATCACATGGGACTACGAGACCGACGCGCTCGTGGTCGGCACGGGGCCGGCCGGGCTTGCCGCAGCCGCAGCCGCCGCTGAGGGCGGCGCCAAGGTCATCGCCATCGACGCCAACGACAAGATTGGCGGCAAAGGCATCCTTGCCGGGGGAAACCTCGGCATCGGAGGCGGCACGCGCATGCAGTTGGACGCAGGGTTTGTCGAGACCGCCGACATCATCTTCGAGGACCGCACCGTGCCTAACCTGCGTAACGACAAGACCATGGTCGTCGATACCGTTGACGGCCGCACGCACGAGATGGGGCAGTGGCGCAAGATATCCGGCGCAGAGGACGGCGAGGGCATGTCGCGCGCGTTCGCCGACGCAAGCCTTGACACCTGGAATTGGCTCGACGGCATGGGCGTCCCCTTCATCAGGGCCAATGTCTCGAGCATGTCGGCGGTGTACCGAGGCTCGCGGTACTACACCACGACGAGCCCGCGCCTCGTAGACCGCGACAACGGCAAGGACGGCGACATGCAGGCAGGCGGGGCCGGCCTGTGCTGGCCGATCTACGACACGGCGGTCAACAACGGCGCCGAGTTTATCCTCAACTGCAAGATGACCAAGATTCTGCGGGCAGACGGCGAGCGCGCCGGACGCGTCGTCGGCATAGAGGCCACGCTCAACGGCAAGACAGTCCGGATAAAGGCCAACAAAGGCGTCTTCCTCGGCACCGGCAGCTGGAAGGGCAGCAACAAGCTCAAGCAGCTCTTCTTGCCCTGGCTCGTCAAGTACCCGCACATCAGCGGCGAGCCCTATGTGTACAACGACGGGAGCGGCATCGAGCTCGCGCTCGACATCGGCGCCTCGCTCTCAACTGACCGTGGCTGCGACTGGCATGGCTGGCACCGGCATCCGGGCACGCTGTGGCACAGCATCGACCCGCCGTTTGGCATGCCAGGCACCGCTGAGCCGCTTGACACCGAGTGCATCTACGTCAACGCAGAGGGGAACCGCTTCATGAACGAGCAAGTCGGCGAAGACAACCCTGCCTGGGTCGGCGGCTCCAAGCCCTTCTACTTTGCCCAGCTCTGTGCCGCACAGACGGGGGACAAGGACGGCCCGATCGTTTGGATCATCCTCGACGAGGCCTCCCGTGCCAGGCAAGGCCTCGACTTCACCGTCGGCGAGACAGTCGAGGACTTCATGTACGCAACGGCCAGCACCATAGAGGGCTTGGCGCCCGGCATGGGCGTGCCTGCTGCCAACCTTGCCAACGTGGTGAGGCGCTACAACGAGCTGGTAGACCGAGGCGTAGACGAGGACTTCCAGAAGACCGAGCTCGCGGCAAAGATCGAGACGGCGCCCTTCCATGCCGTCAAGTGGGGCATCCAGAAGCACAACACGCTGGGCGGTGTGACGATAAACCCGAAAGCCCAGGTCCTTGACTGGGACTATGAGCCCATACCAGGGTTCTTTGCGGCAGGCGAGTCGGCGGGAGCCATGGACCTCATCGGGCTTGCCAAGCCGATTGTCTTTGGGCGTATTGCGGGCATGAACATCGCAAAAGGCGTCTGAGCGCGGATGCTGCCCGCTGGCAGCGCGTCGCCAGCGGGCTGTTGAGCAGAGACAGGCGGGGCCGCTGGCCCCGCCTGCCCGGCAGTCAGCCCCTGAGTCAACCCCCTAATACCTCTAAAACCCCTCAATCCCTGTGCAATGCTTGTGCAATGCCACCTTTTGGGTTTTCTTCAAAACCCCTTTGCTCTAAAATGTAACGGTTATGCCTGTCCGGAAGGCACTGCCTTCCGTGGGGCGTCCGTCTATCTTGGGAAGCCGTTGCCTGGTGCTTCCCAAAAACCGTATCAAACTGGTAAGGAGAGGAGAAGCCTTCATGGCTGAGATGTTATCTTGGGCGGCACCTGCCGCTGCGCTCGTCGGACTGGCGGTTGCAGCGTATCTCGCGTTTTGGGTGCTCAAGCAGGATCCCGGAAACGAGCGCATGCAAAAGCTCTCGGGGCTGGTGCAGAAGGGCGCCCAGGCGTTCTTGTTCGCCGAGTACCGAAGCCTCATCGTGTTCGCCGTGGTGGTCGCTATCCTAGTGGGCGTGGCTATCGGCCCTTTGACAGCGGCGTCGTTTTTGACGGGCGGCATCCTGTCTGTCATCGCTGGCTACATCGGCATGTATGTGGCCACGCGCGCCAACACGCGTACTACACAGGCGGCGACTAAGGGCATTGCCGGCGCTTTGAAAGTCGCCTATCGCTCAGGGCTCACCATGGGCCTGATTGTCGCGTCACTAGGCCTCATGGGCCTGTCGCTTTGGGCGATCTTCTTCCTCGTCTTCGACGAGAACCTTGTCCACAACATCGAGGTGGTCGACGGCTTCGTCATGGGCGCTTCCTCCATAGCGCTCTTCGCGCGCGTGGGCGGCGGCATCTACACCAAGGCGGCCGACGTGGGCGCCGACTTGGTCGGCAAGGTCGAGGCGGGCATTCCCGAGGACGACCCGCGCAACCCCGGTGTCATTGCCGACAACGTGGGAGACAACGTGGGCGACGTCGCCGGCATGGGCGCCGACCTCTACGAGTCGTACGCCGGTGCCATCCTTGCGCCGATGGCACTTGCCGTTGCCATGTTCGCCTCCAATGTCTTGCATGGCGCCGACGCCATGATCGCGCTCGTGTTGCCGCTCGTGCTTGCCGCAGGCGGCATCATCGCCTCGATCCTCGGCCTGTTCGCGGTCAACACGAACGACTCGTCCAAGATTCACAAGGCGCTCAACCGGGGGACTTTTCTCACCTCGGGCATCGTCTTCGCACTGATTCTCGTGGCCGTGCTCCTCTGGCAAAGCTACAGCCCACAGCAGCTGCCGACCCTGTGGCTGTTCCTCTCTGCGGCTGCCGGCCTCGCTGCTGGGCTTGCCATTGGCAAGATCACCGAGTACTACACCTCGTATCACTGTCGCCCGGTCAAGAAAATCGCCGAGGCGTCGGAGTCAGGGACCGCCACCAACATCATCGAAGGCCTGGGGACCGGCATGCTGTCCACTGTGCTTCCGACGATCGTGCTCGTGGCTGCTGTCATCGTGGCCTATCTGGCGGGCACCCAGCTCGGCGGGCCGGAGTTCGGCATCTACGGCATCGGCCTGTCGGCTCTCGGCATGCTCACGACCACGGCGACGACTGTCGGCGTAGACGCCTACGGCCCGGTAGCCGACAACGCCGGAGGCATCGCCGAAATGGCCGGCCTGCCGCCTGAGATCCGCGAGCGCACCGACCAGCTCGACAGCGTCGGCAACACGACGGCAGCCGTCGCCAAGGGCTTTGCGGTCTCGTCTGCGGCGCTGACGGCGCTCGCGCTGTTCGTCGCCTTCAAGACCAACCTCGACGCGCGCCTCACCGAGGGCCTCAGGCTCGACATCGCCCTTGACAACCCCTTTGTGATCATCGGCGTCGTCATCGGCGCCATGATGCCCTTCTTCTTCGGCGCCATGACGATGGGCGCCGTCTCGCGTGCCGCCAACGCCATGATCATCGAGATCCGCCGTCAGTTCCGCGAGATCCGCGGCCTCATGGAAGGCGAGGCAGAGCCCGACACCGAGGCCTGCGTGTCAATATCCACCAAGGCCGCGCTGCGCGAGATGATGCTTCCCGGCATACTGGCAGTCGTCATCCCCGTGGTGTTGGGGATGCTCGACGTGAACATCCTGGCTGGGTTCCTTGTCGGCGTGCTTGCCTGCGGATTCTTAATGAGCGTCTACATGGCAAACACCGGCGGGGCATGGGACAACGCCAAGAAGTACATCGAGACAGGCGCTCACGGCGGCAAGGGATCTGACGCCCATAAGGCGGCCGTGGTAGGCGACACGGTAGGCGACCCGTTCAAAGACACCTCCGGGCCCTCCATCAACATCCTCATCAAAGTGGTGACCGTCGTTTCGCTCGTGTTCGTGCCGTTGTTTGCGAACTTCGGCGGCGGGCTTTTGCACGGTATGTTCTGAAACTGGTGAGGCTGGCAACGGTAAAACTACCAGTTGAAAAGCTAGATATCTGTTCTCAGTAGTTCTTTTGGGGACGGTCGCGTCAGCGGTCGTCCCCTCACCCTTATCTGCAAGAAGGAGCCGTGCGTCCACGTGATCAGCGACGATGACAAGAACAGGGTGCGCCAGGCCACCGAACTCGTCGGCCTTGTGGGAGAACGCGTCGTCCTTCGGCAACGAGGGCGCGAGTTTTGGGGCTGCTGTCCCTTTCATAACGAGAAGACCCCCTCATTCAAGGTAGACCCCGTGACTCAGCTCTACCACTGCTTCGGCTGTGGAGAGGGCGGCGACGTGTTCAAGTTCGTCATGCGCACCGAAAACGTTGAGTTCCCTGACGCCATTCGCATGCTTGCTGACCGTGCGGGCATCGACCTTGACGAGTCGGGCGGCTCGATGCCCCGAGGCAGAAGGACGCGCCTGTTGGAGGTCTGCGAGCAGACTGCTGCGTTTTACCACCACCAGCTCATGCGCGTGAGCACGCCTGAGGCCCAGGCCGCGCGCGACTACCTGGCATCGCGTGACTTGGGAGGCGCCATTCCGCGCGAGTGGCTGCTCGGCTACTCGCCGGGGCAAGGCCTTCTCGCCCGCCACCTTGCCCGACTCGGCTACTCGCGCGACGAGATGGTCGCGGCGAACGTCGTTGTCGAGCAGCGCGACAAGCGTTTGGGCGACCGCTTTTTTGAGCGGGTCGTCTTTCCGATCAACGACCTTCAGGGACGCTGCATCGCCTTTGGCGGGCGGGTGCTGCCGGGGTCAAAAAGCCCCGCAAAGTACCTCAACACCGCGCAGACGCCTTTGTTTCATAAGCGGGAGAACCTCTATGCGATAGACAAGGCAAAGGCAGGCATCACTTCAAGCGGCATGGCCATTGTGGTCGAAGGCTACACGGACACTATTGCCATGCACAAGGTTGGCCTCACGAACACCGTGGCGACGCTCGGAACCGCGCTGAGCGGCCAGCACATAAAGCTCCTGCGCCGCTTCACCGAGCGCATCGTCTACCTCTTTGACGGCGATGCGGCCGGGCTGGCCGCCGCCGACAAGGCGACGTCGCTCATAGCGGTCGAGCAGGGGAGCGAAGGGTTTGCCAAGGTCGCGTTTCTGGTCGCCACGATCCCAGATGGCTCAGACCCTGCCGAGCACTGCGCGAAGGTGGGCGCCGAGGGCATGCGCGAGCTTGTCGCGCGCGCGGTGCCGCTACTGCGCTTCTCGCTTGACCGTCGCGTCGCTGCGGGAGACCTCTCAACGCCCGAAGGCCGCATGCGCGCGCTCGACGACGCGCTCAGGGTGCTGGTTCCCGTCAGGGGAACCCTTTTGGCGGTGGATTACCTCAATTACCTCTCAGAGCTGTTCAGCGTGGCATACGAGACGATCGCCGCCGCGCTCGAGCGCATGCCGGCCCGCAGCGCCCCCGCTTTGACGGCCGCGGTCACGACGGCCACAGCGGGCGCGGTCCCGATGGCTGCGACTGCCGGCGTCGCTGGCGTCGGCGCTGCCGTGGGCGTTGGCGCTGGTGCTGGCACCGGCGCGTCCCGTGGCGCCAATAGCCGCATTCGGGCGCTCGAGCGAGAGCTGCTTGTCTACGCAGTCCGCCTGCCTGCGGTCCGCAAGCTGCTCGTGACGGCATTCGCCGCTTTGCGCTTCACCGACGGCCTCAACAAAGACATCGTTGAGGCCATGTGCGCGCGAGACGACTGGATCGACGAGCCTCCAGCGGAACTTGCCTCGCGCATCGCCGACGCCGTGGACGGCGCGGACGTCGTGCTCGGGGCCGGCCATACGAGCATAGACGACGACGAGTCGGCGCTGAGGCAGGCGCGTCTCCATATGTTCTCACTGCGCAAGGCACAGCTCGAAGACGAGATTGCCGCGCTCACGCGCGCGTGGAAGCTCACTCCTCCCTCAGACAAAGAAAAGGCCGATCAGCTCTATCGGGAGATAACAGTTTTGCAACAAGAGCTGTCGACGGTACACAGACGGTGGGATGCACTGCCAAAGATACCCGATTGAGCCTTCTGTAGGATAAGGAGTGTACTATACTATGTTGTTCCAAAGACGCAAGCCATCGAAGACGGAGGAATCAGCCGTGGCAGACAACCCCCTCATCCAGCCCTCACCCGAGATCGAGATGCTCGGGCCAGAGCTCACGAAGCTCGTGTCTCAGCTCAAGAAGGTAGGCACCGTCACTGAGGGCGAGGCGCTTGGCCTGCTCGCTGAACACGACCTGACGGCAAAGCAGGTAAAGGCGGTCTACGCCTTCTTAAGGGAGCACGACATACAGGTAGTGGACGACGCAGACGACGAGGCAGAGCCGAACATGGCCGCAGCCGAAGGCGACCTCGTGCTTGACTCAGAAGACGTAGTGGCGCCCTTGAGCGACGACGACATACTCGAGGGCATCCCCGAAGACGAGCTTAAAGGCGCCGAGACGGTAGACGTCATTATCCCGACGGTCGCCGCCCGAGCGAAGAAGGGCGCCAAGAAACGCACGGCGAGCGACTCGTCGGTCACCCTGCTTACCGGCGACCCGGTGCGCATGTACCTCAAAGAAATCGGCAAAGTCGAGCTGTTGAGCGCTGCTGAAGAGATCGACCTGGCCATGAAGATCGAGGCAGGCGTCGAGGCGTCAAAGCACCTTGAGGAGGCCCACTGCCAGAAGATCGAGCTTGAGCGTCGCGAGTCGCGCCGCTTGAACCGCGTCGAGCAGGTAGGCCTTGACGCCAAACAGCAGCTCATTGAGGCGAACCTGCGCCTCGTTGTGTCCATCGCCAAGCGCTATGTCGGTCGCGGCATGCTGTTCTTGGACCTTATCCAGGAAGGCAACCTCGGCCTGATACGGGCGGTGGAGAAGTTCGACTACACCAAGGGCTTCAAGTTCTCGACGTACGCCACCTGGTGGATACGCCAGGCGATAACGCGCGCGATCGCCGACCAGGCGCGCACCATACGCATTCCGGTGCACATGGTCGAGACTATCAACAAGCTCGTGCGCGTGCAGCGCCAGCTGCTCCAGGAGTTCGGCCGCGAGCCGACGCCCGAAGAGATCGGGGCAGTGATGGGCATGCCGGCCGAGCGCATCCGCGAGATACAGAAGATCTCCCAAGAGCCCGTCTCGCTCGAGACGCCGATCGGCGAGGAGGAAGACAGCCAGCTCGGCGACTTCATCGAGGACTCTGCGGCAGTCATCCCTCCTGACGCAGCGAGCTTCAGCATGCTCCAAGAGCAGCTCAACAAGGTGCTCGACGGCCTTGCCGAGCGTGAGCGCAAGGTGATCTCACTGCGCTTCGGCCTTGAGGACGGGCATCCCCGCACCCTTGAGGAGGTAGGGCGCGAGTTCGGCGTCACGCGCGAGCGCATACGGCAGATCGAGAGCAAGACGCTTGCCAAGCTCCGCCACCCGTCGCGCTCCGGCAAGCTCAAAGACTACATTGAGGAATAACATGGGCGACGACGGCGCATGCCCTCAGTGCGACAGCGCCTGCTCGAGCTGCGACGCCGACTGCGCAGACCGTTCTGAGCCGGCCGTCGCTGAGCCGAAGCGGCTGTCGCCCCATGCGTCTGCGCGCATCGGTAGCGTCATTGCGGTAGTGAGCGGCAAAGGCGGCGTCGGGAAGTCCCTCGTCGCCTCGCTCTTTGCGCTCTGCCTGCGCCGCGCAGGACACTCAGTTGGCATTTTGGATGCGGATGTCACCGGTCCGTCCATTCCCCATGCCTTCGGCGTCCGCGACAAGCTGCGTGCCTGCGCTGACGGTATTATCCCGGCGCACACAACCGAGGGCATCCAGGTGGTCTCGACAAACCTCGTGCTGCCCGAAGAGACGACGCCGGTGCTCTGGCGCGGCACCATCATCTCGGGACTCGTGCGACAGTTCTTCTCCGAAGTGCTCTGGGGCGACCTCGACTACCTGGTTGTGGACATGCCGCCGGGCACAGGAGACGTGTCGCTGACGGTTTATCAGTCGCTGCCGGTGGACGGCATCGTCGTCGTCACGGCCCCACAAGGCCTGGTGTCCATGATCGTCGGAAAGGCCATCAACATGGCCGCCATGATGGAGGTGCCTGTGCTTGGCCTCGTAGAGAACATGTCGTATGCCCGCTGCCCCGAGTGCGGGGCGCGCCATGAGCCCTTTGGCGAAAGCGACACCCAAGCGCTGGCGAGAAGCCACGGCATCGAGCTGACCGCGCAGCTGCCCCTCTCGGCGCAGTTCGCCGCGCGAATGGACGCCGGCGAGGCAGAGTCCATCGACTTGGACGAACTTGTGGGTTTCAAGGAATTCACCATCGGCGTCGTTGCGAAAGCAGGCCGATAGCCGTATCATTAGCAGGTTACCCATCGTAAGAAGGAGATTGTTTTGGCAGTGAGAATCCGCCTGGCACGACATGGTGCCAAAAAAGCCCCGTATTACCGTGTCATCGTCGCCGACGCGCGCGCCAAGCGCGACGGTCGTTTTATCGAAGAAGTCGGCCGCTACAACCCTTGCGCCGAGCCGGCTTTTGTCAAGCTCGACCTTGAGAAGATCGATGCATGGATAACCAAGGGCGCCCAGCCGACCGAAACGGTCGAGAGGCTCTTGAAGCAGGCCCGCGGCCAGGCATAACAGACGGGGCACAAGATGGAAAAGGACATCCAAAGAACCACAGACCTCATAAAGACCATAGTCGTGTCGCTGGTAGACGAGCCAGACGTCGTAGAGGTGACTGTGCGTGAGGCGCCCTCGACTACCGTCATAGAGCTCAAGGTCGCCCCAGGCGACAATGGCAAGGTCATCGGGCGGCAAGGCAGGGTCATCCGTGCCCTGCGCACCATCGCGCGCGCCTCGGCCGCCTATGGCGAAGGATCCTTTGTCGACGTTGAGATTCTGGACTAAGGTCGAACACGACCTGCTCAAGGCCGTACATGCCTCTGCGGCAGCCTGTCGGCCTGTCTGATGGACACGCGAGCGTCATATGAGTTGGTCGCCCTTGTCGGCAAGACGAAGGGCCTGAAGGGGGAGCTCGTCGTGCATCCTCCTGTGGGTCTTGCGCTGCGTCTGTTCGAGGGGCTTTGTGCCTGGGTTGTGCCCCCCTCGCTCGACGGTCCGCGCGTGGTCCGCGTTTCTTCGGTGCAACGGCAGTCAAAGCACGTGCTCGCCGCATTCGAAGAGATAGGAGACGTGCAGTCAGCGGCATCCTTGAGCGGAAGGCACCTTCTCGCGCGCTCTTCTGACCTCGATGGCGCCGCGTCGGTTGCCCTGCGCGGCACTTTGGCGCATGAGGCCACGAGCTTTGCCGCCCGCCCGGCACAGCGTCTGGTCGGGTTGAGCGTCTATGACGAGCAGGCGGGAGAAGTCGGGCGCGTCGTGCGCGTCGATGTCGGCTTGGCGCAGCCGCTGCTTGTGGTCGAGGGTGCTTTTGGGACGGTGCTGGTGCCGCTCGTTGAGGCATTCGTGGTCTCTGAGGGTGCTGACCGGATCGACATGCGGCTGCCGCAGGGGCTACTGGACCTCAACAAGCGCTGAAGGAGGCGACAGCATGCGCATCGAGGCAGTCTCGGTGTTTCCCCAGATGTTTGAGGGCCCGATGGGGCTTTCGATACTTGGTCGTGCCCGTGAGGCGGGACTGTTTGAGTTCGTGGCACATGACCTGCGCCATTGGACCCACGACCGGCACCGCACGACCGACGACGAGCCTTACGGCGGAGGCCAGGGCCAGCTCATGAAGGTCGAGCCGGTGTTTGAGGCCCTTGACGAGCTGCTCGCTGTTCCGCCGCGCGCCACCGTTGTGTTCTTCTCTCCACACGGCGAGCGCTTTGACCAGCCATTGGCCAACGAGCTTGCCTCGTGCGAGCGCCTGGTGCTCGTATGCGGGCGCTACGAAGGCTTCGACGAGCGTGTTTACGCGCGCGCCGACCGCATAATAAGCCTGGGGGACTACATTCTCACGGGCGGCGAGCTGGCGGCCATGTGCGTTGCCGACGCAGTCTGCCGACTGGTGCCCGGCGTTCTCGGAGACGAGCTCTCCTCCGTGGACGAGAGCTTCGGCGACGGCTTGCTCGAATACCCGCAGTACACGCGACCGGCGAGCTACCGTGGCCTGGACGTGCCCGAGGTGCTGCTGTCGGGCGACCATGCCCGTATCGCTGCCTGGCGGCGCGAGATGTCGATACGCGTGACTGCAAAGCGTCGCCCCGACCTTCTCGCCGCGGCCGATCTTGACGCGGCCGAGCGGATCATCGCCGAGTCGGCGCTCGCCGAGCATGCCCAGAGCGATGCGGCAATCGGCTACAATGGCAATCAAGCAGCATCATTACCTCGTTTTCCTCACCCTTGCAAAGGAGCATAGCATGGCGCTACACACGGTAACCCTTATCCCCGGCGACGGCATTGGCCCCGAGATCACCAAAGCGATGCGCCGCGTCGTGGACGCGACGGGCGTCGCCATCGAGTGGGAGATTGCCGAGGCCGGCGAGCACCTGCTAAAAAGCGAGGGCACGCCGCTTCCGCAGGCCACAATCGATGCGGTGCGGCGCAACAAGGTCGCCATCAAAGGCCCGGTGACCACGCCGGTCGGCACCGGGTTTCGCAGCATAAACGTCGCGCTGCGCAAAGAGCTCGACCTGTACACGAACCTGCGCCCGGCCTTCTCCCTGCCTGGCACGGGGGCGCGCTACGAGGACGTCGACATTGTCATAGTTCGTGAGAACACCGAAGACCTGTATGCGGGCGTCGAGTTCGAGGAGGGCTCGCCCGGCGCGGCTGGCATCATCGACTACTGCGAGCGGGCGGGCGCCGGCACGATCCGCCCTGACTCCGGCATCTCGATCAAGCCGTTGTCGGTCACCGGCTCGCGACGCATCGTCAAGTGGGCGTTTGAGTACGCGCTCGCCAACGGGCGCAAGCGCGTCTGCGCCGTCCACAAGGCGAACATCCAGAAGTTCTCTGACGGGCTGTTCTTGCGCGTCGCGCGCGAGGTCGCCGAGGAGTACGAGGGGCGCGTCGAGTTCGAGGACCGCATCGTGGACGCGACCTGCATGGGGCTCGTGCTCGACCCTGGGCAGTTTGACGTCATGGTTCTGCCCAACTTGTACGGAGACATCGTGAGCGACCTGTGCGCCGGCATGGTCGGCGGCCTCGGCATTGCCCCCGGCGCCAACATCGGCGAGCAGTGTGCCGTGTTCGAGCCGGTTCACGGATCGGCCCCCAAGCATGCGGGCAAGGGCATCGCCAACCCCACCGCCGAGCTGCTCACCGCATCGCTCATGCTGCGCCACCTGGGCGAGCCCGACGCGGCGGCGGCTCTTGTGGAC
This sequence comes from Coriobacteriales bacterium, assembly GCA_031279835.1. Taxonomy (GTDB): domain Bacteria; phylum Actinomycetota; class Coriobacteriia; order Coriobacteriales; family UBA8131; genus JAITHV01. Next base: position 10,959 of record JAITHV010000021.1, on the reverse strand, counting down.
GCCGTGCGCGCGGTGCTCGCCGAAGGAGAACAGGTGACCTACGACATACAGCGCATAAAGACCGGGTCGACTGAGGGCAGCGTGGGCACCGAGGCCTACGCAGACGCCGTCATCGCCCAACTGCAAAAGAAGGGACAAGACCATGGCTGATTGTGCGAACAAGGGCGCCATGCGCTTCGTCGCGTCCACTGACGCAGCGACGGTCGCTGCAGGCTGCGACCGCATCGAGTGGGCTGACCGCGACATGCCCGTGCTGGCAAGCATCCGGGAGCGCTTTGCCCGGGAACGCCCCCTGGAAGGCATGCGCGTGTGTGCCTGCCTTCATGTGACAAGCGAGACCGCCAACCTGGTCCGCACCCTCAAGGCAGGAGGCGCCGACGTGGTCTTGTGCGCCTCAAACCCGCTCTCGACCCAAGACGATGTGGCTGCGGCGCTCAACGAGCACTACGGAGTGCGGACCTATGCCATAAAGGGAGAAGACACCGCCACGTACTATGCGCACATCGACGCTGCCATCGACCAGAGGCCTCACATCACCATGGACGACGGCGCGGACGTCGTGGGGCGCATCCATGCGTCGCGCACTGAGGTCCTTGAGGGCATCATTGGCGGCACTGAGGAGACTACCACCGGCGTGGTCCGCTTGTCTGCCATGGCGGCGGACGGGGCGTTGCGGTACCCGATTGTCGCGGTGAACGACGCGCGCACGAAGCATTTTTTTGACAACCGCTACGGCACCGGCCAGTCCACCCTCGACGGTGTGGTGCGCGCGACGAACCGCCTGCTCGCAGGGCGCACGCTCGTGGTGAGCGGCTATGGCTGGTGCGGGCGTGGCGTGGCGGCCAGGGCTTGCGGCGCGGGCATGCGGGTCATTGTCTGTGAGGTGGACCCGCTCAAGGCGCTTGAGGCGCATATGGACGGTTTTCGGGTCATGCCGTCTGTCGAGGCCGCACGCGAGTGTGACGTGTGGATAACGGTCACCGGCGACATCAACGTGGTGGACGAGGCGGAGTTTCTCGCCATGAAGGACGGTGCCATCGTCTGCAACTCGGGGCACTTCAACTCCGAGATAAACATCCCCTGGCTTGAGGCGAGCGCCGCAGAGCGACGAACGCTCAAGCCGCTCGTCGAGGAGTTCGTGCTAGAGAACGGCAAGCGCGTCATACTACTGGCCGAAGGCCGTCTTGTCAACCTCTCGGCCGCTGAGGGCCATCCGGCCGAGGTCATGGACATGAGCTTTGCCAACCAGGCGCTGTGCGCCGAGTACCTCGTGCAGCGAGCCGCCGGCCTGGCCCCGGGCGTGTATCCCGTGCCTGACGAGCTTGACGACGAGGTGGCCCGCCTCAAGTTAGCGAGCCTCGGCGTGCGTATCGACACGCTGAGTGGCGAGCAGCGTCGCTACCTGATGTCTTGGCAGATGGGCACCGTGTGAGCAGGGCCGTCGCAGATGTGGCCGCTGGCGTCGCGCCCGTCGCGTATGTGTGTTTCGTCACAGTCGGATGCGCGAAAAACGAGGTGGACACCAACCGGATGCGCGCCCTCGTGCGTGCCTCGGAGCTTGCGGAGACGGACGATCCCGCAGCGGCCGACATTGTGGTGGTAAACACCTGCTCGTTCATCACCGAGGCGACAGAGGAGTCCCTCGAGGTCATATTCGACGTGCTCGCGCTCGACGGCTTTGCCGAGGGCAGGCGCCGTCTCATCGTGGCAGGATGCATGCCAGCGCGCTACGGCGACGAGCTGGCCAGCGAGTTGGGCGAGGCCGCGGGCTTTCTCGCGCCAGGCGACGAGGACCATGTCGTCGAGGCCTGCTACGAGGCCTTGGGGCGCAGCGCCGCCGGCAAAGAGGGACAAGCGCCCTTGCCCCCTGCGGCGCCTCAAGCGGCATTGCGCGTCGTGGAGGCGCCTTGGGCCTATGTGAAGGTCTCCGACGGCTGTTCGCGCCGATGCTCGTTTTGCACGATCCCCGCCATTCGCGGCCCGTATCGCAGCAGGCCGTATGCCGAGGTTGTGGCAGAGGTTGACGCGCTGGTCGAAGGCGGCGTGCGCGAGATTGTGCTCATTGGGCAAGACACGGGCATCTGGGGCTGCGACCTCAACGGCCTCGACGACGGCAGGCAGCGCCAGGATGACCCAGAGACGCCGCGTCGCCTTGCGACCCTGCTCGACGCTCTCGCCCGGCGCCACCCAAGCATATGGCTGCGCGTGATGTACCTCCAGCCGCAGGGTGTCACAGACGAGCTGTTGGCCGTGATGGCCGCGCACCCCTCGATATGCCCCTATCTCGACCTGCCTCTACAGCATGTCAGTGCACGTGTTCTGCGCGAGATGAACCGCAGCGGGGATGCCGACGCGTACTTGAGGCTCGTCGGCCGCATTCGCGCCGCCCTTCCGCAGGCAACCCTGCGCACGACGCTCATCGCAGGGTTTCCGGGAGAGACGCGCGCCGATGCTGTTGAGCTTGAGCGCTTTGTAGATCAAGCGAACTACGACTATATAGGCGTGTTTGCCTATTCGCAAGAAGACATCACGCCCGCAGGACAGCGAGCCGACCAGGTGCCGCCTCGCACGAGGCGCGCGCGCCGCCAGCGCCTGCGTGACCGGGCCGACGCCGTGGGCTTTGCGCGAGCAGCAGGGCTTGTGGGCAGCACGCTCGACGTCCTCGTCTGCGGCGAGGACGAGGAGGGGGTGTATGGCCGCACGCAAGGCCAGGCCCCCGACGTAGACGGTGTGGTGCACCTGGCGAACGTGGCCTTGTGGTCGCTTGCGCAGCAGTCTCCCGCCGCTTTTGCCTTGGTGCGCATAGGCGACGTGGTGCGTGCTAGAATTACCGATACAAGCTGCTACGACCTGTATGGGGAGCTTGCCATGCCACCCTCAAACTGAAAGGCGCCATGACGAGCACATCACCGGTAAAGGCTACTGACCCGATCTTCACTCCGGCGAACATCGTCACGATGGTCCGCATTGCGCTTGTCCCGCTGTTCTTCTTCATTGCCGTTGCTCCGTGGGCGAGCTGGGCAGATGGAGAAGAGTCCCGCTTCCTGCTCGCTGGGCTCATGCCGCTTGTCGCAGCGGGCGTGTTCGCCCTCCTCGCCTTGACCGACGGCCTCGACGGGCACCTCGCCCGCTCACGCGGGGAAGTCACGACGCTTGGCATCTTTCTCGACCCTCTCGCCGACAAGATACTCGTTTCGGCTGCCCTGATCGCGCTTGTCGAGCTCGGCTCGCTGCCCGCGTGGGCTGCGCTTGTCGTTGTCGCGCGGGAGTTCCTTGTCTCGGCGCTTCGCATGGCGGCATTGTCCCGTGGGCTTGTTATCGCCGCCTCGCCGCTTGGCAAGGTCAAGACCTTCACGCAGATACTGGCCGTCCTCGCCTTTATCCTCAAAGGATCTTCGTTCGTCGTTGGGCTCGCCTGGTCAAGCTACCTCGTCGTGGAGGTCACCGCTTGGACGCTCATGGCCGCCGCGCTTGTCATGACGCTGGTCTCATTGGCCGACTACCTCCGTCGCCTCGTTGGCGCTGTCGGGGCTGCTTCACCGTCGGAACAGTGGTATCCTAGGGTTGACCGAACAGACCGTCGCCTCGTTGGCGCTGTCGGGGCTGCTTCACCAGCAGGTCTTGCCGCGCCCGTTTCTGACGCCGACGGGAGCCAAGCGACTCAAGCCGCGAAGGCGCTTGTCGGCCACGCCCGCGCGAAAGGCCTGTGGCTGGCAACCGCTGAGTCGTGCACCGGCGGCCTGCTCGCCGCCGCGCTCACGTCCGTGCCGGGGGCCTCTGACGTGTTTGTCGGCTCGGTGGTCAGTTACGCCAACGAGGTGAAGCACACGGTGCTCGGCGTGCCGACGCACGTTCTGGAAGTCGAGGGCGCGGTGAGCGAGAAGACTGCCTGCGCCATGGCGCGCGGGGCCCTTGACGCCTTAGGAGCCGACGTGGCGGCAAGCGTGACCGGCATCGCAGGCCCGGGCGGCGGCAGCGACGAGAAGCCTGTGGGGACGGTCTGGCTTGGCATCGCCATGCGGAAGGGCGTTGTCGCGCACGACGGTGAGCCGTCGGTCACGCCTCTCCGCGACGAGGGGCCGGCTCTGGCCTATGCAGAAGCGTGCTGCTTTACGGGGTCGCGCGACGAGATACGGGCCCAAGCAGTCTCAAGGGCCTTGCGCCTTCTCGACACGGCCATTGCCGATAGCTGCTCCCGTGGCGCGGCGTGAGCGTATCGCGCACAGACAAAAACCAGCAACAATCCGTAAAGCTGCCTGACAGCCAGACTATACGGCAGCGTCTTTCTGTGTCCCGTCTACAAAAAACAGGCGGTATTTGCCCGCATCCCCTCCTCATAGGTTGACATCGAACAAATGTTTGATTATTCTGTTAGCACAGGCCTTGGAGGAATCACCCTCACGGCTGAACGGAGTATAGATGGACCGGGAAGAACGGACAAAGACGCTTGCCTCGACCACCGAGCAGATCGAGAAAAGATTCGGAAAAGGATCGATTATGCGATTCGGCGAAGGCGGCCCGAAGCTTGAGCTTGAGGTCATCCCCACAGGCGCGCTCTCACTTGACGCAGCGTTGGGTATCGGGGGCGTCCCACGAGGCAGGATCGTCGAGATATTCGGCCCGGAGTCGTGCGGCAAGACAACGCTTGCCCTACAGATACTGGCTGAGGCACAGGCGCTCGGCGGAGTAGTGGCGTTCATCGACGCCGAGCACGCGCTCGATCCCGGTTATGCCGCGCGCATCGGCGTTGACATTGACGAGGTGCTCATCTCACAGCCTGACACGGGCGAGCAGGCTCTCGAGATCTGCGACATGCTCGTGCGCTCAAACGCCATCGACGCCATCGTCATCGACTCGGTGGCGGCGCTGGTGCCCCGCGTAGAGATTGAAGGCGAGATAGGGGACACCACGGTCGGCGTGCAGGCTCGGCTCATGAGCCAGGCGCTGCGCAAGCTCGCCGGGTCATTGTCGCGCTCGAACACCACATGCCTCTTCATCAACCAGCTTCGAGAGAAGATCGGCGTCTCGTACGGCAACCCTGAGACGACGACGGGCGGGCGGGCACTGAAGTTCTTCTCTTCGGTGCGTCTCGACGTGCGCAGGGTTGACTACCTGAAGAAGGGCACCGACAACATCGGCATTCGCGTGCGCGCCAAAGTAGTGAAGAACAAGGTGGCCGCGCCGTTTCGCCAGGCGGAGTTCGACCTTATGTTCGGAGAGGGGATCTCAAAAGAGGGGTGCATACTTGACCTCGGCGTAGAGGCGGGCATCGTCAAGAAGTCGGGGGCATGGTACACCTACGGCGAGGAACGACTCGGCCAGGGACGCGACGCCGCAAAAGAAGTGCTGCGCGAGACGCCTGCCATGCGAGAAGAGGTCGAGGCAAGAGTGCTTGAAGGCCTTGGGCTCAAGCGCAACGGCGCGCCTGTTGGCGCTCGTGCCGCGGCGGGCAAAGACGCTGATGCCGGTGCTGCGTCTGACGAGCTGTTTGACTGAGGAACCCATGGCGGACTCACGATGCTTTGACGCCTCGGTCCCTCACGGTGACGGCACGTCACCGGGCGTGCACGAGGGCCAGGAGGCGCCAATTCGCCTTGAGGCCGAAGGTGCCTTCGCGCACCTCGTGCGGCTTGTCAACGTGCGAGACCGCTCGGAGCTTGAGTTGCGACAACGGCTGGCCTCAAAGGGGCATGCCCCTGATGTGGTCGAGGCTGCCGTGAGCAGGGCAAGGCGTTGCGGGTTGGTGGACGACGAGCGCTTTGCCCGTGCGTATGTGGGCGGCAAGCTTAGAAAGGGATGGGGACGCGAGCGCATCGAGCGCGCGCTCGAGGGCTTCGGGGTGTCGCCTCGTGTGCTTGGCAGTCATCCTGACGACGTGTTCGCTGAAGCCGACGAGCTTGAGCGCGCGCTCGAGGAGCTTGGCCGGTTCAAGTCGGCGGCTCAGAACCTGCATGAGGCGCGCTATCGCCGACTCGCCGCTAAGGGCTTCAGCGCCCAGGTCATTCAGGGCGCTGTGGCACAGTTTGAGCGAGAGGCCTCGAACCAAGACGCGTTATAGGAATGCTCAGTGACACGGAATCTCATGTGCTCCCGTTGTCTCGCGCCTACATCGCAGGCCAGGCCTGCGTTGACAATGGGCAGCGATCACGGCGCAGATAGCCTGTGTCTCCTAGGGTATACTGTTGACCTACACTATTTGATCAGTGCGCGGGCTGTGCGCACCAGCAAAGCGAAAGGTCGTAACCTATGTCAGGTCATTCCAAATGGGCAACTACAAAACACCGAAAAGCAGCCCAGGATGCGAAGCGCTCTGCGATTTTCTCAAAGCTCACCCGAAACATCACCGTGGCGGCAAAAGAGGGCGGTGACCCCAATCCTGAGAACAACGCATCGCTTGCGGCGGCTGTCGCAAAGGCCAAGGGCTACTCCTTGCCCAAAGACAAGATTGATGCCGCAATAAAGAAGGCCTTTGGGTCGGGAAGCGACTCGGCACACTACGAGAACGTTGTCTATGAAGGTTATGGTCCTGCGGGCGTCGCAGTCTATGTCGAGGCGCTGACCGACAACCGCAACCGGACTGCAGCTGACGTTCGCAGCGCCTTCAGCCATAGCGGCGGGAACCTGGGCACAACGGGAAGCGTCGCCTTCCAGTTCGAGCGCAAGGGGCAGATAACCATTGAGAAGTCGCAGTCACCTGACGAGGAGGAGTTCATGCTGCTGGTGGCCGAGGCGGGCGGCGACGACTATGAGGACGGGGACGACGAGTGGGTGGTGATCACAGCGCCCTCTGAGCTTGCAAACGTCAAGAATGGCCTTGAGGCGTCCGGCATCGAGATAAAGGGATACGAGCTCATCATGCAGCCGACGACCCTCGCAGAGGTGTCGGTGTCCGACGCTAAGAAGGTCATGCGTCTCATCGACAAGCTCGAAGACCTCGAAGACCTGCAAAACGTCTACCACTCCATGGATATCACCGACGAGATAGCCCAGGCTCTGGACGACTAAGCCCGCATGCGCCTAGCTGCCGGCATAGTGCAGGCGGTTGTCGAGACCGTCGGTCAGCGCCAGACGCTCGTGGTGGCCCTCGACGAGGACGTCGCGCCGTCGGATGTCTCCGAGGGCGCATGCACCCCCACAAGCACAGGCGAGGATCCCTCCCTCGTGGTGACGGCGGTCAACTACCTTGAGATCGCGCGGCCATTGCGGCCCACAGACCGGGTGCTGCTCAACATGACCGCGCTCGACCTCGGGCTTGGCACCGGCGGCATCGCCTTCGTTGTGCCACAGGGCGCCTTTGGCGAGAAGGCCGACCGGTCGGACGGTCACCTCATGAAGCTGCGTTACACGCCTTTGCAGCGTGAGGTCTGCGCCGTCGAGGAGCCTGCGTCGCCACACCACCGCGTTATGCGTGAGGCGCGCTCTCTTGCAGGCATGCCGGTGGTCTGCTGCGGGCTTCATAGCCAAGTGCCCCTTGTGGCCGCGGCCGTCAAGCATCGCATGCCTGATGCCCACGTCACCTACTGCATGACAGACGAGGCGGCCTTGATGCTCGCCTTCTCAGAGCTTGCCGAGCGCGCAGTTTGCAGCGGCCTTGTTGACGCAACGGTCACCTGCGGCCAGGCTCTCGGCGGGGTCCTCGAGGCAGTCACCTTGCACTCTGGGCTGCTTGCAGCCCATCACGTGCTCGCGTCCGACGTCTGCATTGTGGGCATCGGCCCAGGCCTTGCAGGCAGCGAGACCGCTTTTGGGCATGGCGGCATCGCCCAGGGCGAGGCGCTCAACGCAGTCGGGACGCTTCAAGGGGCCCCGGTCGCGGCATTGCGCGTGTCGTTTGCTGACGGACGCGCGCGACACCTCGGCATCAGTCACCACTGCCTGACCGCGTTGCGCGACGTCTGCCTTACCAAGGCAGTCATCGCGCTTCCTGCCGACGTGCCTCCCACGCAGAAGGCCATGCTGACGGCAGCGCTCAGAGAGGCGGGCCTCTACGACAAGCATCGGGTGCTTGAGGTGGCAGTGGCGCGCGAGCGCATCGACCTGTGGGGGCTGACGGTGACCACCATGGGGCGCACACAAGAGGACGACCCGGCGTTCTTTGACGCTGCCTTTGCCGCAGGCCTTGCTGCGGCCGAGCTTGCAAAAAGGCGCCGTGCGTGACACGCAGGGCTGCAGCGCAAAAGGTCACAGGGTTGAGCAGCATAGTCGCTCAGGTAGAAGACAATGAGCTAACACGTGCATGCGATGACTACCTCGCATATCTCAGAGTGGAGAAGGGATGCTCGCCGTTGACAAGCGAGAGTTATCGCCGTGACATAGAAGGCTACCTTGAGACGCTGGCCGGTCTCGGGGTAACAGGCCTGAGCGGCGTCGGCCATGACGAGGTGACCGCGCACCTCGCCGCGCTGCTTGAACGGGAGCTCGCGCCCGCAAGCATCGAGCGCGCCATGGCGGCGATCCGCGGCTTTCATGTGTTCGCCGTGCGAGAGGGGTTGTGCGCCCATGACCCGACTGAGGCTGTCAGGGCGCGCAGGCGAGAGCGACCGCTGCCCAACACTTTGAGCCAGGCCCAAGTAACCGCGCTACTCGACCAGGCCTTCGAAGAGACGCCCGTCGGGTTGCGCGACAAGGCGCTGCTCGAGGTGCTCTACGGCTGCGGCCTGCGTGCGAGCGAGGCCACCGGGCTGGACTTGTCGAACCTGCTCTTTGAGGAAGGCTACCTGCGTGTGTGCGGCAAGGGGGGCAAACAGCGCGTGGTGCCCTTGGCCGGCTGTGCCTCGGCGGCACTCATGCGCTACCTCTCTGCAGCGCGCGGCGAGCTTCACCCCAAGCGCCAAACCGCCCCGACAGACGGCAGCGCGGTCTTCTTGAGCGTGCGCGGCCGCAGGCTGACGCGCGACGCAGTCTACAAGCTCGTGTCGTCGCGCGCACGCTGTGTGGGGATCGACGACCTGAGCCCTCATATGCTGCGGCACTCGTTTGCCACCCACTTGCTTGACGGCGGTGCAGACCTCCGCACCATCCAAGAGCTGCTTGGGCACAGCGACATAGCCACCACGCAGGTGTACACCCACGTCAGCCGCGCGCACCTGCGCGAGGAGTACCTCTCCACCCATCCACGGGCAAACATAAGGCGGTGACACCGCACCGGCTGCCCTCTTAGCGGCCATGCAGCGCTCACGCTTCACGCCAACCACATCATCTGCCACACAAAAAAACTCAACCCACCACATGATCCACAGCGCCATGCACTTGTGCAGTTTTGTCTGCTCGAGGGCATGGCGCTGCCTAAACAGGAATACCAACAAGACACTGGCTTTTTACAGCAAATTATTAGGAACTGACCAAAATTTACCAAGAAAGGGTTGACTTGTGGGGGCAACAATTTTAGGATGAGTAGTGTCATGAAGAACTCAAACTGCTTTGTGAGGATAGCTTGGAAGCCGCACCCCGATCGTTTTACGGCAATGGGACATCATCGAAAGACGACAAGCGTCGTGTTTCTGTTCCAATGAACATCCGAAAACAGCTGGATGCGCGCAAGTCTGAGAAGTACATGCTCACAAAGTCCCCCTCCAAGGACCACCGCGCCTTGATGCTATTCACTCTTGAAGACTACGAGAGCTATGTTAGTAACGAAACATACGTCTCCGAGATCTATGGCAAGGGCATCGAAGAAGTCAGTACTGACGAGAAGATGAGGGCCGAGGACTTCATAGCAGGCAGTGCCGAAGAGGTCAAGATCGACAGCGTGTATCGCATGGTCATCTCGAATGATCTGTGCGAATTTGCCAGCTTGTCGAAGGAAGTCGGCTTCTTGGCGAAGAAGAACAGGTTCCTGATCATGGACAAGCCGGTTCTCGACCAGTACAAGGCGTCACTCGACAAGCTGGCTGCGCCCGTAGCCGACAGAGTCTGAGGACCCGACATTGACAGCTGAATACGGAAGACACATCCCCGTCATGCTGGATGCCTGCCTCACGGCGTTGGCGCCCCAGCCTGGCGAGACCCATTGCGACGCCACCCTCGGCTTCGCAGGCCATGCGATCGTCACCGCGCGCAGCCTGCTTCCTGACGGCATGCTCATTGGCATCGACCAAGACGAGCAGGCTTTGGCAGCAGCAAGCGCACGGGTGCGCGAGGAGCTTCCGGGACTCGACTTCAGGCCGCTCAAAGGCAATTTCGGCGAACTAGACGAACTGCTGCTGACGGCTTGCGTCCCGGGAATCGACTCGGTGCTCTTTGACATCGGCACCTCTTCTTGGCAACTCGACACTCCCGCACGGGGCTTCAGTTATGCGCAGGATGCCCCCCTTGATTTTCGGATGGATCCAAGTAAACACACACCAACCGCAGCAGAGCTACTACACAGTTTAGACGAGGCTCAGCTCGCTTGGATCATCCGGACCTATGGAGAGGAGCGATGGGCTGCCCGTATCGCGCACTTCATCGTGCGCCGCCGCGAAAAGGCGCCTATCAAGCGGACCAGCGAGCTTGTCGAGACAATCCGCGCGGCCATTCCCGCCGGTGCGCGCGACAAAGGCGGGCATCCGGCCAAACGGACGTTTCAGGCATTGCGCATCTATGTCAACAACGAGTTGGAGATGCTTGAGTCAGGGCTTGAGGCGGCGATTCGCTGGCTTAACCCGGGTGGCCGCATCGTGGTGATCAGCTATCACTCACTTGAGGACCGGATCGTAAAAGAGACCTTTGCAGCTATGCTGCGTGGCTGTGTCTGCCCACCTGGCACCCCGGTATGTGTCTGTGGAAAAACCCCCGTATTCACCTCAGCGAGCAAAAAACCGCTGGTTGCGTCCAGCGAGGAGACAGCGTCAAACCCACGGAGCAGGAGCGCGAAGCTGCGGTGGGGCATTAAGAGGCTAGAGGAGCGCCGCGAGACGCAGGTGTAAGCAAGACAGCAGACAACAGCCGACAGCCGGTGCCAACAGACACCGTGTCGGC
>JAITHV010000115.1 GCA_031279835.1 Coriobacteriales bacterium | reverse complement strand
ATATAAAGTTATGTTGTCTACCGTATTGCCGCGAGAGCTTTGACATGGTGGTCCGCCCTGTCACCCCGGTCTTGATGCGGGGTCTCCTGCCGTGGCCCTGCATAGCTCGAGCCTACACTGCGGATCAAGTCCGCAAGCAACAAGAACAACAACAAGAGCAACAAGAACAAGTCCACTGCGGCCACAGACGTCGCCTTTACTTTATCTCGCTTCTCAGGTATTCTTATGTCAGCGAAAGTTAGCTAAGGCTAACTACAAGAAACATACACCATATGAAGCGAGAGGACGAGCCGCATGAGAGGAGAAGTCGCATCTGGCCGCGTGTCGCCGTTGCCGCGCCTGGCACTTGACCCACGCACCAAGCTGTTGGCGCTGCTGCTGGTCAACATCGTGGTCTTCGCGTCGCCCGACCTGCGCACAGAATGGGCCTGCATGGCGGCCATCGGCACCCTGCTCGTGGCACTGGGGGCGTATCGCCAGGCGGTGCGCGGGGCGCTCGTGTACCTCGGCATGATGGGGCTGCTGTGGCTGAGCGGGGTGTTCCCCGGCCCTGCGGCAGCAGTCGGAACCATGGTAATCGCCTGCTTCCGCAAGCTTGTTCCCACTGTGTACCTCGCCTCGGGCCTCATTGCGACCACCCACGTAAGCGAGCTTGTCTGCGCATTGCAAAAGCTGCGGGTCCCCCAGGGCCTCATAATCACGCTGACCGTGACCTTGCGCTTTTTTCCGACCGCAAAAGAGGAGTTTGACGGCATCCGTGACGCCATGCGGCTGCGTGGCATCGGGCTCAACCTGCGAAACATCCTCACGCGTCCTTTGACTGTGATGGAATGCGCGCTCGTGCCGATGGTCCTGCGCAGCGCCGCAGTCGCCGACGAGCTGGCCGCCGCCGTCGTCGCGCGAGGCATAGACCTGCAGGGTAGAAGGACCTCACTGGTCCAGGTGGCCCTGCGCCCGGCCGACGCAGTGGTCGTCCTCGCCTTTACGGCGCTTGTGGCGCTCGTGCTGTGGGGAGGGCCGCTTGGACTCATTGGTTGAGATACGCGAGGCTAGCTACCAGTACGGCGACCCCTCAGACGGCGCCCTGCCTGTTGCCATGCTGCCTGATGGCCTCAATAAGGTGTCGCTCAGCGTCGAGCGGGGTGAGTGCGTGTTGCTCCTCGGGTGCAGCGGGTCGGGAAAGTCTACGCTCACGCGCCTGGTCAACGGGCTTATCCCGCATTTTTACGAAGGCGTGCTGAGCGGCGAGGTTGTTGTGGGGGGAGCAGCGACCTCGACGTGCGCGCCCGGCCAGCTCGCGCAAACCGTCGGCTCGGTGTTTCAAAACCCGTCGAGCCAGTTTTTCAACCTCGACACGACCTCAGAGATCGCCTTCGGCTGCGAGAACATCGGCATGGAGCCCGCTGAGATTCGGCAGCGTGTGGACGCAACGGCACAGGAGCTCGGCATCGGCGCACTCTTAGGGCGCACGCTGCACACGCTCTCGGGTGGCGAGCGTCAGCTGGTGGCCCTAGCTTCGGCCTCTGCCCTGCAACCCGAGGTCTTCGTGCTCGACGAGCCTTCTTCAAACCTCGACGCTCGGGCCAGCGCCCAGCTCCGGGCGCTCGTTGCCCGGCTCAAAGCGCGCGGCAAGACCATTGTCATAGCCGAGCATCGGATCCACTATCTTGCGGGACTCTATGACCGCGTCGTGCTCGTCGCAGGCGGACGCGTGCGGCACAGCTGGTCGCGCGAGGAGTTTGAGGCGCTCCCTGAAGAGCTCCTGGTACAAGAGGGGCTGCGCGCGCGCAGGCTCGACGACATCAGGCCGCGCGTCACGCAAGAAGCAGACATAGAAGCAGTCGTAGAAGCAGGCGTAGAAGCAGTTGCCGACGAGCCCAACCCAAAGCCCCCGCCCTGCCCAAAGCCCGCGCCCCGCCTGCATGTGCACGGTCTCACTGCCGGGTACCGGCGTACGTCTCCTGTTCTCGATAACTTGAGCTTCTTCGCCAGCTCCGGTGAGATTATCGGGATCGTCGGGCGCAACGGCGCAGGCAAGTCCACGCTGGCGCGCGTGCTGTGCGGGCTTCACCGTGAGTGGTCGGGCACGGTGGAGCTCGACGAACGCCCGCTGCCGCCCAAGCGGCGCCCCGGGCCGGTTTACCTCGTCATGCAGGAGACCGGCCGCCAGCTGTTCGCCGATTCGGTGGCAAACGAGCTGCGCCTCTCGCGCGACGCGCGCCATGAGCCAAGCCCGCAGACGGTTTTTGCGATACTTGGCCAGCTTGGCCTGCTCGGCTGCCGTGACCGGCATCCCATGAGCCTGTCAGGTGGAGAAAAACAGCGCTGCGCCATCGGCGCGGCCTTGACCCATGACGCCGAGGTTCTCGTCTTCGACGAGCCGACGAGCGGCCTGGACTTCTCCAACATGCGTCGGGTAGTAGACGTGCTTGACGGCCTGCGCCGCCAAGGCAAGCTGCTGTTCGTCATCACGCACGACTATGAGCTGTTGCTGCATTCCTGTACGAGGGTGCTCGTCTTAGAGAAGGGGCACGTGGCACTCGACTCCCCTTTGACGGTCGAGTGCCTGCCGCTTGTCCGCCCGTATTTCGAGTGAGAGGAATCGAGAGATGCCCTATAGAGAGAAGACCTCAACACGCATGACCGTCCGCGACCTGGTGACAACCGCCGTGTTCACCGTCGTGTACCTGTTGGTCATCGTCAGCATCTCGCTGACACTGGGAATGATACCCGTCGTGTATCCCTTTATCATCGCGATCGGCAGCGTGCCTTGTGGCATCGTCTGGGCGTTCTTGCGCGTAAAGGTGCCTAAGCGCTACTGCATCCTCATGCAATGCGGCATCCAGGCGATCGTGATGTTCCTCATTGGCAGCGGGTGGTTCATCGCTTCAGGCGTGCTTGCGGGAGCCGTGGCCGCAGAGCTGGTCTCTGCGTTCGGCGGCTATCGCTCGTTCAAGGCAGCCGTCGTGGCCTACGCTGCCTACGCGCTATGCTTTCATGCGGGCAGCTTTGCCATCGTCATGCTTGCCCGCGACTACTACCTCGAGTATTGCGTGAGCTCGGGCATGGATCCCGCCTATATGGAGACACTGCTTGGCTTCATGAGCTGGGAGGTCTTTGGGGTCTCAAGCCTGCTGGCCGTGATCGGCGCGGTCGTCGGCATGCTGCTCGGCCGCCTGTTCCTGCACAAGCACTTCTTGAAGGCAGGTGTCGTGTAAGCGCCTGCGCGTTCATGCGCCCCTCAAGCGAACTGCCCTGCCGTGTCGTTGCGGGCTTTGACCCGCGGTCTCGCCACAGGACCATAGCTGCCCTGTCATTCCGCGCTTGCCGCAGAATCTCGCCGCGAGCTTCGCAGGGCCACGGCAGGAGGCCACGCGTCAAGTGCGGAGTGACAGCTCAAGGCCGGTATGACAAGACTATAGTATGAACTGGGGTTTTCTGCCCGTGCTTGAGCGTGGTTTGGGTTATTATAGTCCCAACGTACGAGGCACGGGTGATTGCAGCGGGAGCAGGCCTTGCGGGAGCAGGTAAGGGGACCATGGCAGAAGAAGCCAACGAAGACGCGGTGACTGCCGGCAGCGGCGAGGCTCTGCAACATATAAGCAGCGATAACATTGTGAAAATCGACCCTACTACCGGTCGGCCAAAAATCGACCTTAATACGGGCAAACCGGAACTGGTTGATAACCTGCTTGGCAGCGAGGATGTCATTGAAGCGCTTGCCGGCATGCTGCTAAGCAGCGACTTGGAGCCGCCTTTCACCGTCGGCGTCTACGGCAGTTGGGGAACAGGCAAGACCTATGTTTTGCATTCGATTAAAGCAGAGCTGGATAAGCGGGCACATGACGGTGCCGCCGCCAGTGTAGCCGCCGGCGTCGGATACGAAGTGGCGCCTTTGACGGTGATGTTCGAGGCCTGGCAGCATCAGGCCGACGAGAACATACTGGTGTCGATGCTGCTCGCTGCCTATGAGGAGCTGTCGCCTGAAGTCAGAAAAGAGGATGAAAACCCCAAAACCGTTATCATGGAGGCCATTAAAATTGCGGCAAGAGCGGCTCTCAGCCATGTGTCGGAACTGAGGCTAGGTCTTCCTAACATCCCGGGACTCCCTGACTTCTCGGTTGCATTATCGCCAGAAAACGCGGTTAGGCAGTATGACCAGATCATGAAAGAGCTCAATGCCGTCAATGAACGGGACAAGTTTTTGGAGAAGCAAGAACAGGCCAGACTCAAGGACCGTTACGATGAGGTCATTGGCCTGCTGGCCTCCACGGGCTCCCAGACCGCGACGGAGAGTAACAGCAGTCAGCCCAGACGGCGCATCGTCTTCTTTATCGACGACCTAGACCGTTGCCTGCCAGAAGTGGTTGTCAATCTGCTAGAAAAAATCAAGCTGTTCCTCTGGCACCCGGACTGCGTGTTTGTCATCGGTATCGACCAAGACCAGGTAAAGACGGCAGTTGCCGAGGCCAAACAGTACCGGGACGAGGGCATAGCCTTGCACTACCTCGAAAAGATCATCAACTTCCCGTTCCATATGCCGCCAATCGGCAAGGATTTCTATCAAGACTTCATTGGCGACAAGCTAAAAAAATGTGATAGCAAAAATGGAGTCGTAAAGATTTTCACAGCTGCTTGTGATGAGCGTCAGGCCAGCCTGCGGCTGATGATTCAGCTGGCAAACCGCTATATACTCAACGAGTTCTTGGTCAAAAAGGCACTGGCGGTTAATAAAAGTACATACAACCCGCAGGTCATGGCAGCGCTGACAGCGCTGCAAGTCTTGCATGAACATGCATTCAGGCAGGTTTGCGGGCGTCAGCTCAACCGCAAAGAGGCTCTGCTAGCTTTTTTTGACGGGAAGCAGATGTCTGAAGGCAGCAAGGCCGATGACACCTTGATGCTCTATCTCGATGCCGACAGTGTGGCGGCAATGAACGATTTGAGAGAGGCTGCTGCCGTAGCTGACGTAAAAGTAGCCGACGACCTGACATGTTACGTAGAGTTCCTGGTATCGCAGGTCAGCACGCCAGAGCCACCAAGTGCAACACAGGGCGACCGTATTGACCCGTCCACCAGGATCTATCATTTTGGTGGATACGACTGGCGCGTCCTGGCGTTTGAAGAAGGCAGGGCGCTGCTCATCACTAACGAGATAATTGCCCAGAGGCGCTTTGATGACAAATCCAACAAATGGGAGGGCAGCGAGATAAGCGACTGGCTGAACGGCGCGTTCTTGGCAGACTTCTCAGATGAGGATAAACAGAAAATCGTCAAGGTCAACCTTGATGATGCCCAACCCGACTACCAGGTATTCCTCTTGAGCGTTAAGGAGGCCAGGCACTACTTCAATGATAACGACGACCGTGTGGCCAGGTACCAAGGTTCGGACGACTGGTGGTGGCTGCGCTCACCCGGCGGCAGTGCCTGCGTCGCCGCGGGCGTCGGCGTCGGCGGCGGCGTCCACGCCGGCGGCAGCAGCGTCGGCAGCGTCGGCGACGGTGTCCGTCCCGCTTTAGGGCTGAATCTGTAATCTGAAATCTTTGAATCTTGACGCCGACGAGGGGGACACTGGCCCAGCCCGTCATCGCGCGCAGCGAGGGGCATGCTCCCCACTCGTCATCCTGCGAGAAGGGCGCTGAAGCGCCCTTCGCGCAGGATGACGAGTGGGGGCGTGAATAGCAACACAGCAGATGCGGTCGCGAAAAAAGTTATCCACACTTTACTTTTCGCGAAAAATGCCGTATCCTACTAAAAGTAAACCATGGCTAACAAACTTGACGGACTGAACACGATGCAGATTGGACACAAGCTATGAGCGTTGTCATCGTCGGTGGACACGACCGCATGGTCGGCCAGTACAAAGACATCTGTAAGAAGTACCGGTGCAAGGCCAAGGTGTTCACGCAGAGCAAGAAGAACCTCGAATGCCTCATCGGCGACCCTGACTTGATCATCGTTTTTACCAACCCGGTCTCGCACGAGATGGTCAAGGTGGCCAAGAAGACCGCCGCCGCCAAAGAGATCGCTCTTGTGCAGTCGCACTGTGGCAGCGGCAGCTCGCTGCATACCATTCTCAAGGACGTCCGCTCGGCGGCGCCGGCGTCGTAAGGAGCACAGGAGGCGGCAATGCGCGTGACAAAAAGGTAGAAGGACGTGTCTGTCTTGCTCGCAGGCGCGTCCTTCTCAGCATTGAGTCCGTCAGTGGCCGCTAGAAGCTGCTGAGATCCTCAACTTCCTCGCCCACGTTGCCGTCTGAGACGTTCATGGTGATGGTGACGATCTCGTTGTCTCCCAAAGAGAAGAAGTCTGTGTCGTCGCTGTACGTCATCCGCGCGTAGTTGCCCTCTTCGCCAAAGAGTGTGATGTCGCCCCACCAGAGGTCGCCGCTTGCCTCCTTGATGGTGTAGTTGCCGGGCGGCACTTCGATGGTCACGACGCCGCCGCCGTTTATGAAGATGCTCGAGACGTGCTCCTCGCCACTGTAGACCTTGTAGTAGAAGCCGCCGGTCACACTGCTGCAGTCAAGCTTGATGGCAGCGGCCGAGGAGGCAAAGTTGCCGTTGTGCCACAGCTCGCCGGTGGCCGGGAAGGGAACCTTGCAGGCCTCGGCGCGCGCGGCGGAGTCTTCGTAGTCTTTGAGGGCGACAAACGCGAGGTACGCGTCGTAGTTCTTGCCGTCTCGCAGGTATTTGTCAGCGAGGGCATAGTCTGCCTTCTTCAGCCACTCGTCGGCGCCGGGGAAGCCAGCGGCGCTCAGTTCGTAAAACACCAGGCTCGCGTCACTGAACCGCCTGTTCTCGTAATGCTCTTGGGCAGTCGCGAAGTCGAGCCCGTTTTGGCAGTAGAGCACCTTGCTCGGCGCGTCCTTGAAACTGCCGAGAGCCTGGAAGCCCTTCTGGGCATTGCTGTAGTCTTCTTTGTCGAGAAGGGCCTGTGCCGCGTTGTACGACAGGTTGTTGTTGCAGTCAACGACGAGAACGGCAGCGTCCTTGTAGTCGCCCAGCTCGGTGAGCCCAGCCAAGGCCTCCTCGTACTTGCCTGCGCCCATGAGTTCCACGGCGTTGTTGTAGGCGGTGGAGCGCGTGTTCTCTTGCCAGACGTTGAAACCGATGATGCCGCCGACAACAAGAACCGCCAAGGCCAGCGCCCCAATGATGATCGGAAGCTTCTTGGACTTCTTCTTTGCGACGGGCGCTGCGGTAATCGGCGCCTCGGCAATGTAGGGATCCGCGACAGGCATGGCAGGGACGACCGGCTGCGCCCCGGGCGGCATCTCTGCCGCGTAAGCCACCGGCTGCGCCCCGGGCGGCATCTCCGTCGCGTAGGCCACCGGCTGCGGCTGTGGCTCATTGGCCACCGGCTGCGGCTCGTAAGGCTGCGGCTCATTGGCCACCGGCTGCGGCTCGAGTGCCATCGGCTTGTAAGGCTGCGGTTCCGCCGACAAGGTCGCCTCACTCACCGTTGGCTCAATAGGCGTCTCGTCCGCCGACGGGGGAGGCGCGCTTGCTGGCGCGCCGCACGACGGGCAGAACCGGCCCTCATCGGGCACGAACGCCCCACATGACGAGCAATGCATGTTCTCTCCTTAGAACGTGTGATACTCGATACGTTGTCGTTGCTTCCCAGTAACCTTATTTTAGGCCCTTTTGCCTGCAAGCGGTATGCGCAAAGCAGACAAATTGCCGGTCGCCAGGCCATGGGCAACAGCGCGTGAGACGGCTTTGGCGCGTGGCTTGGCCGTGCGGCCTGCTCTCGTCAGACGAGCAGGGCTGCCTGAGAGAAGTCTACGCGGTGAGGCTCGGTGCCATTGAAGCGGACGGCCCAAAGTGCAAAGTGGTCTGCAGAGTTGTGATAGAATATCCACTCACCAGCAATATAATATTCTAATGCTATATCGGATAAGACCGTTGAGCTGTTCTTCCCGTTGCCGTTAAGTGACTCCAGAAAAAAGCCCCGCCTCTCAACAGGGCCGTTCTTGGCAAACACGCCCTGGGTTGTCGCCACTGCCCCGTAATAGGGGTCAGTAGACAGTGTGGTCACGCCTCCGCTTGCCAAGTCGACACGCTTGAGAGCATTGAGGTCGCCCTTGTCCACAACATAGAGCTGCCCGTTGCACAGGCTCAAGCTGAAGCAGTTCATGTCGGCAAGCAGCGTGGTCTCGCCTGTGGCAAGGTTGCGGCGATACGGCCGGTTGCGGTCAAGCTCGTCTAAGTAGTACAGCATGCCGTTTGAGATGATCGGCTGGTTTACCGTCCGGCTGAGGCCGCGGTCCCACACTTCGACTGGCTCGCTCCCGTCGAGCTGGACATTAACGAGTCTGTCGCTCAGCAGGTAAAGGCGCCCGTCATCGAAGTAGACGCCGTCAAAGGAGCCTTCTTTGAGGAGCACGGCCTCGCCCGACTTGAGGTCAAGGCGCGTCAGGCCTTTTGGAGTGGAGAAGTATAGAGAATCTTTATAAAAATTCAAGAATTTAATAGTAACTTCGCGGTACAGCTCACGCACCGGCGTGCCGTCCCAGGCGAGCTCGAAGATGGACTCGTAGTCGTCGTACTTGACCCTCATGTCAACGACGTACACCTTGTCTCCCTGGTCCACCGCAATGCCCTCGCCGGTAATGTTGTCGGCGAGGTTGCCGTCATTGTCCACGTCATAGAGGCTGGTGCGCCCTGCTTGCACGAGGGGGTTTCCCGCGACCAACGGGTCGTCTGCGGCGATCTTGCCTGCTCCGCCCTGCCCGTTCGGGCTGACCTGGCCGCTTTGCCCGCCTTGCCCGCCGACAACGTCGCTCGGATTGCCTGCCGGGTCGTTGCCTGGCTCGTTTGAGCCGTCGCCTCCGTCGCCGTCCGCAGGGTCGCCCGCCCCGCCCGCCCCGCCCGCCCC
>JAITHV010000093.1 GCA_031279835.1 Coriobacteriales bacterium | reverse complement strand
AGGAGATAAAGGGCGAGCTGCGCGACCGCGCCTATCGACGGCTGCTCGCCTTGGGACAAGGCTACTTTGCCCATCTGTCAACCGCCGAGACCGTCCAGCTCGTCTGTGAGGGCGCCGAGCAGCTTGAGTCTTACTTTGGCCGCTACCTGCCGCAGCTGTTCTATGCGTTTTTCTCCACTTTGACGCTTTTGGGCTTCTTGACGGCACTGAGCCCGCTCGTTGCCGTCGTGCTCTGCGTGGGCACGCCGCTCATCCCGGCCGTCGTCATGATGATCGCGCGCATGGCGCGCCGCCGCCAGCGTCGGCACCTGCGCGAGTACGCCTCGCTTGGCACCGAGTTCCTCGAAAACCTCCAGGGTCTTACGACGCTCAAGATCTATGGCACCGACGACCGGCGCCATGAGCGCATGAACGCGCGCGCAGAGCAGTTTCGCCGGGCCACCATGCGCGTGCTCGGGATGCAGCTCAACTCCATCATCGTCATGGACCTCGTGGCCTTTGGGGGCGCAGCCCTTGCCATTGTCTGCGCGCTCGGCGAGCTTGGAGCCGGTGCCTTGGGGCTTGCCGCCGCATTGACGGCCGTGCTGCTTTCTGCCGACTTCTTCATCCCGTTGCGGCAGCTCGGCTCGTCGTTTCACCTCGCACAAAACGGCCTCGCTGCTGCTGACCGTCTCTTTGCCTTCTTTGACGCCACGGAGCACGCAGTCGCTGCCGACGGCGCGAGGGGCGGTGCCGGCGCAAGGGGCGGTGCCGGCGCAAGCGCCGCCGCCGGCGCAAGCGCCCCTGCGATGCAGCTCGATGGCGTGGGGTTTGCGTATGACGGCGGCCGACAGGCACTTGAAGACTTGACCATGCACGTTGCGGGCGGCTCGCTCGTCGGGATAGTGGGCGCTAGCGGGAGTGGGAAGAGCACGCTTGCTGCGCTCGCCTGCGGCGCACGTCGCGGCCACGTCGGCTCGATGACCCTGGGAGGCATCCCTCTCGAGAGCCTCTCGGACGCCGATCTCGCGCAGCTGGTCGCCTACCTTGGACATCAAAGCTATCTGTTCAAGGGCACCGTGCGCGAGAACCTCCTTATGGCCAGGCCGGACGCAGGCGACGACGCGCTGCGCGCCGCGCTTCGGCGTGCCCGCCTCTGGGACTTCGTCGAGCAAGGCGGCGGCCTTGGCATGTCACTGGCCGAGGCGGCCTCCAACCTCTCAGGCGGACAACGCCAGCGTCTTGCCCTCGCGCGCGCCCTGCTCCTCGACGCGCCCGTTCTTATTCTCGACGAGGCCACCTCGAATATCGAGGCAGAGAGCGAGTCGGCCATCATGGCGCTCGTCGAAGAGCTCGCTGGAGAGAAGACCGTCGTGCTCATCTCGCACCGGCTTGCTAACGTGCGAGGCGCCGACGCGGTGTTCGTGCTCGACCAGGGACGTGTCGTCGAGCAGGGCAGGCACGAGTCGCTTCTTGCCGCCGACGGCGCCTATGCAGCGCTTTGGCGCCAACAGCAAGATCTTGAGGGCTACGCGGCGCTACAGGACGCTCCTGCGGCAGTTGTCACGCTTCAGGCGGCCTCGCCCGCAGGGGCGGCGGCGCATGCTGGGGCGGCGCCGCCTGCCGCACCAGGCGGCTCAGCGACCTATGGCGCCCCCGACACAGGAAGCGCCCCGAGCGACAAGGCAATCGGCTATCGCCGCGTCATGGGCGCCTTGCTCGGTCTCGTGCGCCCCTTGCTGCCCGTGATGGCCTTTGCCTGTGCCTGCGGCGTGCTCGGCAACCTTGCGGCCATCGCCCTGCTGGTGCTCGGCGCGCTCGGGCTTCTCACGGTTATGGCGTCTGGCGACCTCACGCCCCTTGTCGTCGCTTTAGCCAGCGCCGCCGTGTTGCGCGGCGTGCTGCGCTACCTCGAGCAGTACTGCAACCATTACGTGGCCTTCAAACTGCTCGCGCATATTAGAGACAAGATATTCTCCGCACTGCGCCGCCTCGCGCCCGCGCGCCTCGAGACCCGTGACAAGGGCGCGCTCGTCGCGCTTGTCACGGCTGACGTCGAGTTGCTCGAGGTCTTTTATGCGCACACGGTATCGCCGGTGGTGATTGCCTGCGTGGTCTCGGTGGTGATGGTCGTGTTCTTCGCGCTGATCCATCCCGTGCTCGCGCTTGTCGCTCTTGTTGCCTACCTCGCCGTCGGGGTCGTTTTGCCTCTGGCTGCCTCGCGGGCGAGCCGACGCCTCGGCAAGGAGTCTCGCGCGAGCTTTGCGACACTCAACAGCTACCTGCTGGAAAGCCTGCGTGGGTTGCGCGAGATTGTCCAGTTTGACGCGGGCGCGTCTCGCCTTGCAGGCATTCGCGACGCCGGCGCCGCGCTGGGCGCCATTGTCCGCAGGCTGCGCTGGCGCGAGGGCGTCAGTGTTGCAGTCGGCGGCGGGGCCATCATGGCCTTTAGCCTCTGCATGCTCCTTGCCGCATCTGCCCTTCAGCTCGCCGGCGCCCTGGGCTTTGAGGCCGTCTTGCTCTCGACCGTGGCCCTCATGGCGTCTTTTGGGCCACTGACTGCGCTCGTCAGCCTTGCAGGCGGGCTCTCACAGACCCTTGCGTCTGGCGCGCGCGTGCTGGGCATTCTCGAAGAGGCGCCGACGACCCCCGACGTGCTTGAAGGCAGGCGGCCGTCATTCGAGGGCGCCTCGTGCAAGGACGTGTGCTTCTCGTATGGACCCGACGCGCACAGCGCACGAACTGCGGACAAGGACGGGTGCCCGTTAGTCCTTGACCGGGTGAGTTTGTCGTTGCCAAAAGGCCACATCATTGGAATAAGCGGCCGAAGCGGCTGCGGCAAGTCGACCCTGCTCAGGCTTTTTATGCGCTTTTGGGATGTTGAGAGCGGCACGCTCGACATCTCCGGGCAGCGCATTGACGGCATTGTGACCGAGCATTTGAGGACACTTGAAAGCTTCGTGACGCAAGACACTCATTTGTTTGCCGACAGCATTGCCGAGAACTTGCGCGTCGCACGGCCTGACGCAAGCGCTGAGCAGATGGAGGCCGCCTGTCGCAAGGCCGCCGTACATGAGGTCATCATGCACCTCCCCGAAGGCTACGAGACCCCCGTCGGCGAACTCGGCGACGGGCTTTCGGGCGGCGAGCGCCAACGGGTCGGCCTGGCGCGCGCGTTTTTAAGCGGCGCCCCCTTCATGTTGCTCGACGAGCCGACAAGCAACCTCGACGGGCTCAACGAGGCGATCATCTTGCGCTCCTTGCGCGAAGAGGGGACCGACAAGACCGTCGTGCTCGTCTCACACCGCCCCTCAACGACTGCTGTCGCCGACACGCGCTATGCTTTTGCCGACTAAGGCAGACTGGGGCCAACTTACCCTGCGTGCAGCACGCTGGGGTCGTTGAGAGTCTGCGAACTGTAAAGAAAAAGCACGTCGGTACCTGGCTTGAGCTCAATGTGCTCGGGCACCAGTCGGTAGTCGATGTAGCGCAAGTCTACGAGCGTGACACGTTTATAGCCAGAAAGCAGGAGCGGCGCGAGGCTTGAGGCAAAGGAATCGCGGAACACGAGGAGCTCACGGTCGGTAGTGGCAAGTGGGTTGTCGAGCCGCACCACTGGCTGCGCGCCGCACAGGAACAGGTCGTAGGGGTCACGTCCAGCCGCGCCAGAAAGGCTGTAGAGGGGGCCTTCCACGAACGTCGCGGCCTGAGGGTCGAGGTAGCTGGCCGTCGCAGCGTCGATGACAGGGTTGGTGCAGTAGACGAGCGCCTCGGGGGCAACAGGCAACGCGAGCTGCCCAGGATACACCCCCGCGAACTCTCCCGCATAATGCTCTGTGAACGACCGGTCGAGTCGCTCGTCGCAGCCCAGTGCCGCAGAAAGCGCCTCAAGGGCGCCCGGCGCACCAATGCTTCCATCGGCCAAGGCCGCTTGGTTCCAGTGCAGGTCGGTGCGGTAGTAGTCTCCCGCCCCCAAAGACGCGCTCAAGTCGATGTGCGTGAGGCCTGGCAGCCGCGCGGCAAGCAGTCGTTTGGCCAGTTCTGGGTCGAAGCCGGGGTACCCACGGGGCTCGTAGATGCTTTTGTCGGGCACAACCGCACAGAAGAGCCGAAGCTCAGCGACATTCTCTGTGAGCATAGCGTTCATGCGCTCTATGCCGTCTGCCGCCCGGAGCACGGCAGCGGCGTCGAGTGGCTCGAAGCGCCCCATCGAGCCGTCGTGCTCGTACAGCCCGTCTTTGTCACCCAGCATGAAGACATCGAGAACGAAGGCCGCGCGCGCAGTGCGCAGTGCCTCGCGCAACGGGAAGCCGTCGGCCGCATAGCCTTCGAAGCCATGCATGAAACGAGCGCTCAACACTGCGTCCTGCGAGATCTCAGGCAGCTCAGCGGGCGCACGGCGCTCGCTGGCGATCAGTGCCTGACGGGGCATGAGGAGGCCTAGGAGCGCGAAGCCGCCGACAACCAGCACGAACACTGCAAGGGTCAGGCCTATGCGCAGGTGCTCGATGCCGTCTGGTCGGCCTGCGGGGGTGGTGTGATTGCGTGCGCTCATTGTTACTCGCTAAAACCTGAAGTAGATAAAGGGGTTGAACGAGCCGTCCACCACAAAGGCGGTCACTATGACGAGCAGCGCACCGAGCATGAGCGGCTCGGCGACCGCGCGCACAAGCCTGCCGGGGCGACCTGCGCGGGCAGTGATCCCCGCAATGCAGCGGGCGGGAAGCGACGTGCAGCCCACGGCGGCAATGACAAGAACGACTGCGTAGCTGCAAAGATAGTACCAGGAGACTGGCCCGGCAATCCCGGCCGACCCGGCGCCGACAAGCGCCAAGACCGTGGCGCCCGCCGCACCGAGGTCAGGCGACTCGAACAGGATCCAGCTGAGGGCGACAAGCACAAAAAGGTAGAGATGGGCAAGCGCGGCGGGGGCACGGGCAAGAACGCGGCCGAGGAAGTGCTTTTCTGCGATGAGAAAGGCCGCCATGAACAGGCCCCAGCAGACGAAATTCCATCCGGCGCCATGCCACAGACCGGTGACCATCCAGACGATGAGGATGTTCGTAGTGTGGCGCAGCACGCCGACGCGGTTGCCCCCAAGCGGGATGTACACATAGTCGCGAAACCATGACGACATACTCATATGCCAGCGTCTCCAGAAATCGGTCAGGCTGCGCGCGGCCAACGGGTAGTTGAAGTTCTCCGGAAACTCAAACCCGAAGATGCGCCCGAGGCCAAGCGCCATGTCGCTGTAGCCTGAGAAGTCAAAGTAGATCTGAAAGCTGAACGCGACGAGGAACAGTGCGGCGAACAACAGGCTCTGCTCGCCCATCGGCAGCACAGCACCGTCGGGGGCCACGAGGGTCCCCGCGGTCACGTTGTCCTGTGCGACCGACACCAAAGACCCGAGGGTGTTGGCAATCAACACCTTCTTGCCAAGGCCGACGCAAAAGCGCCGTACCCCCGACGCAAAGCCGACAAGCGAGTGCCTGCGCCCGGTGAGCTGGGCCTCGATGTGTGCATAGCGCACGATCGGACCGGCGACAAGCTGCGGGAACAAGGTCACGTAGGTGGCGAAGTAGAGCGGGTTTCTCTGCACGCGCACCTTGTTGCGATACAAATCGATGGTGTAGCTCAGTATCTGGAAGGTGTAGAAGCTAATGCCGAGGGGCAGCGCGAGCGCGAGAAGGCCGAGCTCAGTATGGAGCAGCGCGTTGAGGTTGGCGACAAAGAAGTCGGTGTACTTGAAGACGAGAAGGGCTGAGAGTTCGACGACGACTGACGCCACGAGCAGGGCTTTTGCTGCGGGGCGCGCACGGAAGCGCTCGATGAGCAGGCCAGATAGCCAGCCAACGCATGCTTGTGATAGCATGATGACAATATAGAGCGGCTCGCCCCAGGCATAAAAGACGACGCTTGCCACAAAGAGCAGCAGGTTGCGACCAAGAAGCGAGCCGCGCGGGCGTGGCACGCAATAGTAGAGCAGCACCACAGCAGGCAAGAACCAATAGAGGAAGGTGACGCTCGAGAACAGCATGGCAGGCAAGTGCCTCCTTGGCGCGCTGGCAGCCTTGTGGCGTCAGCAGGCGGCGGTCACATCTGTGGTCGCATTGGCGGTCACTTGGGCGGTCACTTAGGCTGCAGGTTTTCAGGCAGCCTGAAGTCGTTGTCGCCCGTGTCGCCTTCGTCGCCTGGCGAGGCGTCGCCTGGCGAGGCGTCGCCTTCGCCTCCGCTTTCCGAGGCGTCGGGCTCGGACGCCTGAGAAGCGCCCTCGTCAACACCCGGCGCCACGACTATGGACCCGTCGCCTGGCGCGCCGGCGCTTGTCTCGTCCGAGGTATAAAACGTCGTTCGCATGCCCACGTTGCCTTCGGCCAGCTCGCTGAACCCTGCCACAAGCGCATCGGCATTCGATGTGGACGACGCCACAAAGAGCACGTAGCTGCCTGACGTCTGCACAAAGCACGTGCCTGGCCGCACGCAGATCCAACGCCCGGTATTGAACCCCGTGGCCACCAGAGCGCTCACCTTTGAGGCGGAGGCGTCGCCCTTGCACTTGATGAGCGCGACTTGATGGGCGATGGCGCTGATGCCTGCGTACGAGACCAGGGCCTCCTCAACATGGCTCTCGAAGTCCTGGGGGCTCAGCCCCAGGTAGTCCGTGCAGTTCTCGGCGGTCACGGGGGCCTCGAGGTGCATGACAAACTCCTCGCCGGGAGCTAGCCGTGAGGCCGACGTGCCGTAGAGCCTGCCGACAAGGTCGGTCAGGCTCCCGCTCAGCGTGTCGTTAGAGTCCTGCGACCCGCTGCCTGAGCTGTTGGCCGCGTCCGTGCATCCGCCGAACGCGACAAGCGGCAGGGCAAGAGACGCCGCGAGCAAGACACACAAAGCATGGGCAATGGTTCTCTTCATCAGAACCCCTTCCTTTGAAGACAGGTGTGTTCCCCACAGATACTTGAGGACACCAGCATACCAGCATCTAGCATGTGATAGAAACGTCGCATCGTGAGCGTAATGGATTTGATGAATTGGTTGGAGACTTGTAGGCGCATGTTGCTATTGACCAGATGGTCAATAGTGCGCTACACTGAGCAAGCAACGCATTGACCATCTGGTCAAAACAAGGGAGGGACACCTGATGGGCCCTAAGGATAAACGAGTTGACGCACACGAGGCCGTTGCCGCGCATGAGGGCGCTCTCGGGCACGAAGCCATCCCCAAGCACGAGGCCAAAGCCGCACGACCGGACTGGCTCCCCCGTGGCCTGGACGAGTCTTTTGCCGGCCTTGCCCCCAACACGTACGAGCAGTTCAGGCGCATTGACCCCAAAAAGCAGGAGCGAATTGTCCGCGCCGCGCTTGAAGAGTTCTCAACGAGGAGCTATCGCGAGGCATCGACCAACCGCATTGTGGCTGCCGCAGGGATCAGCAAGGGACTTCTCTTCCACTACTTTGGCGACAAGGCAGGGCTGTGCCGGTATCTGATCATTCATGTGATGCAGGTCTTTTACGGCGAGATGTTCACGCTCTACGACCGCAAGTCGAACGATGTCTTCGAGATCATCAGCTGGGGCACCCGCGCCAAGATGGAGATCGCCGTCAATTACAAGCTCGAGTCGGACTTCTACCTGCGCCTGCTCACGAGCGACTTGCCGCCTGAGCTCGAGAGCGTGCGCAGGTCGACGCTTGCGCAATCCTACACTGCCTTTGACTCGCTTGTCACCCAACTCGATGCCCGACTGCTCAAAGACGGCATCGACAAAGACATCGTCGTCAGGCTTGTCGCGTGGGTGAGCCGGGGGCTTTCGGAGGACCTGATAAAGCGCGTGGGCCCCAGGTCCACCATTGAGGACGTGTCGGCGTTCATGCCCGAAGTCGAGGATGTCTTCGACCTTCTCAAGCGACTGCTCTACAAGAACGCGACGCTCCCGCCGCCAGCGACGCCCACAACAGCCACCGACGAAGGCGGCGAGGCAGACGGCATGCCCTCGCAGCACACGAGTACCGACCAGAAAGGAGCCATTTCATGAGTGTCATAACAACCAAAGGACTCACCAAGCGCTTCGGCAAGGTCGAGGCGCTGCGCGGCATCGACCTTACGGTCGAGCAAGGCGAAGTGTACGGATTCATTGGGCCGAACGGCGCTGGCAAGTCCACGACGATACGCGTGCTGCTCGGCATCCTCAGGGCAAGCGGTGGCACTGCCCACGTGTTTGGGCGCGACTGCTGGCACGATGCCGTGGGCATCCACGAGCGCATCGCCTACGTGCCCGGCGAAATGAACGTCTGGCAGAACCTCTCTGGCGGCGAGATGATCGACCTCCTCGTGCGGATGCGCGGCGGGAGCGACCGCGGCTACCATGACGAGCTTGTCGAGCGCTTTGACTTCGATCCCACCAAGAAGTGCGGGTCGTACTCTAAGGGCAACAAGCAAAAGATCGCCCTCATCGCCGCCTTCTCGAGCGACGCCGACCTCTTCGTCCTCGACGAGCCCACAAGCGGCCTCGACCCGCTTATGGAGCTCGTGTTCAAAGACTGCGTTCAGAAGGTAAAGGCGGCAGGCAAGACGGTCTTTCTCTCGAGCCACATCTTGAGCGAGGTCGAGCAGCTCTGCACGCGCATCAGCGTCATCAAAGAGGGCTGCATCGTCGACAGTGGGACCCTCCAGGAGATGCGGCACCTCACACGCAACAGCGTGACCGTGACTACGCGCACCGACCCGGCGACCGTGCTCGACGGGCTTCAGGCGCTTGTCGGCGTCCATGCTGCGAAGGTCCTCAATGGTCAAATATTCTTTCATATGGATAATAACGCGACAGCCTCGGTCATGGGCTATCTCACCAGCCAAGGCGTCGAGTACCTCACCTCGACTCCGCCGACGCTCGAAGAGCTGTTTATCCAGCACTACAACCAGTAAGGGAGGTAACGATGGCTTCTCAAACGCTGGCAAAATGCGGGCAGACGCTCCGCTTTATCCTTCGGCTTGACCGCGTATGGCTTCCTGTTTGGCTGGTCGGCTGCCTGGTGCTCGCACTGGCTACCTTGCAGTTGTTTCCGGGCTTCGCCCAAACCGAGGAGGAACTGACGGTCTTTGGCGAGATGCTGAAGAACCCTGCTGTTGTTGCTATGTGCGGCCCGGCATACGGAGACGGGATCACGTTCGGAATTATGTATACCCAAATGATGCTTGTGTGGACTGCATGCCTGGTGGGCATCATGAATGTGCTCCTCGTGTTGCGGCACAGCCGTAGGGACGAGGAAGAGGGGCGCACCGAGCTCATACGGTCGCTTCCGGTGGGCAAGGCCTCGTCGCTCACGGCGCTGCTCGTAGTAGCGACGGCCAGCAACCTCGTCATTGCCTTGGTCACCGCCGCAGGACTTACGGCACAAGGGGTCGAGGGCGTCGACTTGGCAGGGTCGCTCGTGTATGGCGCGGCACTTGGCGGTGTTGGGCTGGTGTTTGCGGGATTGGCGATGCTGTTTGCCCAACTGGCCTCGACGACTCGCGGCGCGATGGCCTTCTCGCTCGGCGCGCTTCTCGTCTTTTACTTGATGCGTGCAGCAGGAGACATGGGCGGCGACGCCGAGGTGCTCTCATACCTCAGCCCCCTTGGCCTCGCGCTGCGCTCGTTCCCGTATTTTGACAACAACTGGCTTGTGGTGCTGGCGCTTGTCGCAGTGGCAGCGGCGCTGGTCGTGTTGTCGTATGTCTTGAGTGTTCGGCGCGATCAGGGCGCCGGCGTGTTGCCTCAGCGACGCGGGCGCAGTCGTGCCGGCCGGTTGTTGAACGGGCAGGTCGGGCTGTATGCGCGGCAACTGCGCTGGGTTGTTCTCGCCTGGGCGACCGGCGTCCTGTTCTGCGGCGCCGGCTACGGGTCCGTGTTCAATGACATGGAGTCGTTCTATAACAGCAATCCCATGATTCAGGCGCTCATGGGCGCCACGGGCACTGACTCCTACTCGATGATGATGTCGGTGATCTCAACGCTCATGACCATTGTCGCCTGCATTGCCGTGGTGCCGGTTGTCACGTGCGTCCTGCATCTGCGGGCTGAGGAGGGCAAGGGGCGCCTTGAGCTGGTGCTCTCGCGCAAGCAGTCGCGCGTCGCCGCCCTGGTCGGGAGCATTGGCATTGCCCTGTTCGTCGCGGTGCTCATGCAGCTTGTCGCCGCTGTGGGAACCTGGGCGGCAGCCACCTTGGCCATGGGCTACGACGCTATAGGGATCGACGTCTTTCTCATCACCTGTATCAACCATCTTCCGGCACTCCTGCTCTTCGCCGGCCTTGCGGCCGCGCTCTACGGCATTGCCCCGCGCCTTACGCCGCTCGTGTGGGTCCTGCTGGTCTATTCGTTCATGATGATCTACCTCGGCGGTTTTCTCGACGTGCCGCAGTGGGCCATGGACCTCGCGCCCTTCTCGCTGCTCGCGCGCTACCCTGCTGAGGAGTTTGAGCTTGTGCCCTTTGTGGGGCTGCTCCTCGGCTTTGTTGTTCTGAGCGCCGTGGGCGTCGTGTGCTTCAGAAGGCGCGACCTGCGGTAGCGCACGCTGCGCTTTTGGCGAGAAGCCTGCTGCATCAGCCCTCCCCGGGTCCCGTTTGACGCGCTGGACCCGGGGAGTTTTCTCATTAGTACTACATGGTGTTGCTCATTTCTTTACCAGCTACAAGATATTGTTATTTATGGCTGTATAATTACAGTTATACCTATATGTTGTGGTTTAATTTATGTTTGCCACAAGATAATCGAGATGCTAAAATGTTTTTGAGGATTTTTAAGTTCTGGAAGCATGGCAACATGGCAACGCCGCAGGAAAGCCGAGAGGTTTGCCGGTGATGCCATACACCCAACTCTGATATGATGTTCTTTTTTTACAAGGGTCACGCTCATATGTGTGAGAGGGAACATAGCATTGTAGACACGGTCATTTGAGGTAGATATGAAAAAGACCAGGGATCGATATGAGCTCACTGACGAAAGCCAAGAGAGCATCGAAAAAAAACATGAGGACAAAATGGTGAGGCAACTGGTAAAAGAGGGACTCGATGGCGCCTGGGTGGCCTCGTCTGGACAGACCTCGATATACCGCGACCCTTTGTTCGATGTGCCTGCGGCAGAGCTCATAAAAGGATGCTGCCCGAGCAACACCAGCGACAGCTAGCCACGCTCTGGGCATATGGTCTATCCTGACCCGAAGGAGAACTGGCAAGAAGCAAGAAAATGGGCAGAGTACTTCTGCGACGTGTTCATGGATTTTTCGTGGATCAAACGTCGTGTTGAGACTATTACAATTATTGATACTTATTCTCTTAAACACAAAATTTCAATTGACATAGACACCAGCGACATTCGAAAGCTGTTAAGGCATGCGGGACTTTCTTCGTGCCAACAAGTCCCGGTTCCCCTCGACACCATCACAAAGGGGCTTCTCCTGGATTTGGACATACGGGACTCCTCTGGGCATGCGGTGTCACTGGGCACCAGCGAGAGCGCTGCGGAGGCAGCAAGGCTTGCCGTGCTCGGCCTTGCCTGTCGGAAGGGTTTGGATGAGCATCTTTCTGACAGTATCAAAGACTGGATCGGAGAGGCAGTCGGCAGCCTCGACGTTCATGACAAGCTTCCTGAATGCGCGCAATCTGATATTAGTGGACTGGTCGCCCTACTTGGTGACGCTGAGATACACGACTTGATATTTCGCTTTAGAAGCAATTATCCTCTGTTTGTTACTATTGACTGCAGTAGTATTTGTACGTTGTTGAAGTACTCCTTTCTTGACAGTACTGCTCCACCTTCGCGAAAGCAACGTCTTCCCTTGCTTTACAAGCACACAAAACTGGTCCTAGACAACCTGCGCATAGGGGAGGCGAGGAGCGAGCACCTGCACATTGTGGCACCAGATGGCGTCGAGTTTGTCAAAGACCCGCATCTCATAGAAAACGAGACAAAACGCCCTGTGCAAGAGCTGAAAAAGACAAGCCGCTACCGATCAAAGACAACACCCGAGCAGGTCAGCATCTACACAAACACCACCTTGACTGACTCTGACAGGTTCGATGTGGCGCTCGCCATGCAGCCTGCCGTCAAAGGCCTGATCCTCAACTTGCTCTTTGCCTTTCCGCTCTCTGCGCTCATTCCGCTCGTCCTGCTTGCTGGGCTGCTGTTTTCGTCTCCCTGTATTGAGACAGCCTTCTTGTCGTCAGGTTTTCGGGGACTTGCCTCGTATGCAGTTGAGTATGCAGGGGATTTAGTAGGGCTCGAGGGATTGTTGGGCGTTTTTACCCATACGGTTTCGTTAGAGGATCAGACCATGCCCTACCTGACACTCATGAACTTCGTGCCCGTTGTTGTGCTAGGCATCGTGCTCAAGAACGAAGACCATTTTATGCGACGGAACATGTTGCATTGGGCACGACGGGCCATCCAGACATCTATTGGGGTCTCATTGCTCGCAACAACCTTCCTTGCGGCAGGGCTGGTGCTCTTTGTGCCGCTGATGGCCGTCGCGGTCATTTTCAACATAGTGTTTTGGGCAGCGACCATCGCTCAGTTCTACGTGTTTCAGTCTCGCAGGAAGTACATCAGACGCTCTGCCGCCACAACCAAGCTGCTGAAACCAGTAATGGTGAGAAGAGAAAGACAGCAAGCCTAGGCACTCGCAGCAACACTCCGAGTCCTTGGTCAGCACCAGACCAGTGCGCTCACGTTTCGCTGTCCTCTTGCTGGAATGATCGGGAATAGCGGTCACTTCAACATGATGGCCACGAGTCTTCAAGCGCGATGAGCGCGTACTCGACCTTCTTGGGCCGAGGCTTTTGCTTCTTGAGCTCGCACTCCCAAACAACGATGACCCTCCAGCCTGCCGCCTGAAGCGCGGCGACTTTTCGCCGGTCGCGCTCAACGTTGCGACGGAACTTCTCCGCCCAGTACTCGGGATGCGACCGGGGCATGGGGGGCCTGCACAGGGGGCACCGGTGCCAGAAGCACCCGTGAACAAAAATCGCGATCTTGCGCCCGGGATACGCAATGTCTGGCTTTCCGGGGGCCTTCTTCCAGTGGAGCCGGTAACCCGGAAACCCCGCCTCGCGCAGCAAAGAGCGAACAAGCAGCTCAGGCCGCGTGTTGGTGGACTTGTTTCCCTGCATCGACCTGCGTACCGCAGGAGACGACGCCTCTGGTGCCTGCACGCCGAGTAGCCTCCTCACCCTTGGCAACGAGCTGCTTTTGGTAGGGTGCCACTATTGTAACAGCCTGCTGCGCTCCTTTGAGGCGAGGCTGCCCGTGAAGCGCTTTCAGGTTGTTTTCAGGCTGTGCGCCTACGCTATACTACACTAAGCGCGTGGCCGCGCCCACTCAGTCCGCAGCGACAGAAAGGCAGGGAGCACATGAATGTGCTTCTCGTCGAAGACCAGCAGCGTCTTTCCCAGGCGCTTGCCGCCATACTCAGGGAGGAGGGGCACCACGTCGATGCAGTCTATGACGGGCGCGACGGGCTCGACTATGCCCGGCTCGGACACTATGACGCCGTTGTCCTAGACATCATGCTCCCCAAGCTCAACGGCCTTGAGGTCGTGCGCTCCCTCAGGAGCGAGGGCAACGACGTCCCGGTGATCATGCTCACTGCGCGCGACGCCCTGCGCGACAAGGTCATGGGCCTCGACGCGGGGGCCGACGACTACCTCACCAAGCCGTTCTTGCCTGCCGAGCTGCTCGCCCGGCTGCGCGCGCTGACGCGCCGACAAGGGGCCGTGGTCATCGACTTGCTCACCGTCGGCAACACGACGCTCGACCTTCAGACCGGCACCCTGCGTGTTGGCGAAGGCAGCTCGGTGCACCTTACGCAGCGGGAGTTCGAGGTCTGCCGCATGCTCATGACCAACGCCGGCCAGACCATCTCGAAGGCACAGCTGCTTTTTGGCGTCTGGGGCACGGCACACAACGCCGACGAGAACAGCGTGGAGGCCTACGTCTCCTTCCTGCGCAAAAAACTCGCACATCTGGGCAGTTCCCTGAAGATCGTCACGGTACGCGGCATGGGATACCGTCTGGAGACCGGCGATGCTTAAGCGGCTGCAACGCCGTATCGTCGTCATCACCATGCTTCTGGTCGGCGTGGTTTTGCTTATCGTGCTGGCGGCCAGTACCATAAGCACCGTACAGGCAGAGCGCACACGTATCGATCAGGCTCTCGCCTGGGGCGTAAGAGAGGGGCCCGGCGCCAATCTGCCCCTCATCGACAACTCTAATCAGAGCGCGGCGGGCAGCGAGGCGGGGGCGGGAGTCGCGGGGGTCGCGGGAGTCGCGGAGGTCGCGACGGGCAGCAGCCTCACGCCGGTCTACGTGATGCGCGTCAACCTCCTCACCGGGCTCATCATCTCAGACAATAGCAGCTTCATCAGCCTGGCTCCCGAGCTCGTAGAGACCGCACTCACCCAGATAGAACAGCGGCTTCAGGCTCAGGTCGCAAACGAGCCTCAGGGTCTCCCGAATCTCCAAAGCCTCCAAAGCCTGCAGGATCTGCAGGAAAACCTCCCAAGCAACCAGTCCCTCCCAAGCCTGCCCCTGAGCAGCTCCATTACCGTAATCGGCAGCCTCAACGCCTCAACCCTCGACTACCGGGCCGAGCTGAACATCGACTACATCCTCACCATCGCACTCGCCGACAGCTCCCACATCACAAAAACAGCCCTGCGGCAGACCCTCATCTCACTTGCCATCTGGTTCGGCGCGATGCTCATACTCCTTGCCATCAGCCTCCTGCTCGCGCGCATCGTCACCCGCCCCATAGCCGAGGCCTGGAGCCGCCAGCGCCGCTTCGTCGCCGACGCCTCCCACGAGCTCAAAACGCCCCTTACGGTCATCCTCGCGAACACCAACCTGCTCGCTGCCCATCCCAACAAGACCATCGCCGAACAAGGGCAGTGGATAGCAAACACCCAGGCCGAGGCCGAGCGCATGGACTGCCTCCTGCGCGACCTCCTCTTCTTGGCGCAGGCCGATGAAGAGGTGGAGAAAGGCGGGGGCCTTAAAGCTCGCAACTCCCTCGATCTCAGCGCCCTGCTTGAGCGCAGTCTCCTGCATCACGAGGCGCTCTTCTACGAACGTGGGGTCACGCTTGTCTCCAAGATCACCCCCGACATATCGATTGTCGGCAATGAGGCGGACCTTGAGCGTCTGTTTCATATCCTGCTCGACAACGCCAGCAAGTACGCAGCCGACCAGGCCACCGTTGTCCTCACCGAGAAGGCAGGGGGAGGCAGTGGCGCTCGTGTACAGCTGAGTATCTGGAACAATGGTGAGGCAATCCGGGCTGATGCCCTGCCTCATATCTTCGAGCGCTTTTATCGTGGCGACGAGTCGCATAGCGACAGCGAAGGCTACGGCCTGGGATTAAGCCTGGCGCAGGCAATCGTCCAGGCACAGGGCGGCTCAATCACCGCAAGGAGCAGCATCGAAGACGGCACCACCCTCGAGGTGTGGCTGAAGTAAGTGCCTGAGATGCGGTATACCTTGATTATAGCGCATTTGAGCACTGAGTTGCGGATTGGACGATACTAATCTCGTAGTTTGGACGGTATGAATCTCGTAGTTTGGACGGAACTGG
>JAITHV010000090.1 GCA_031279835.1 Coriobacteriales bacterium | reverse complement strand
CCCCCAGCGTCAGCCACAGCAGCTTGTCAAAAGTATGACATTTTCGGTATACTCCCGGAATGACGTACTACGAGGATCTTTATGCCGTCGCCATAGACAACTATGGCATTATCACGTCCCGAGCGGCACGTGCCCTCGGTGTGTCGAACGTGTACCTGGTGCAGTTGGCCAGGCGCGGGCATTTTGACCGGCTCGGGCACGGCGTGTATCGACTCGTGGATTATTCTCCTTCATCGCTCAACAAGTACGCCGAGGCAATAGCGCTCCTTGGTCAAGGTGCCTATGTGTTCGGCGCGTCAGCGCTTGCCCTCCATGGGCTTGCGTTCACGGACTCGCAAGGCGTCACGATTGCCTCGCCGACAAGAACGCGAAAGAGCCTGCCCGAGCATATCACCGTCGTCACCGTCGCCAACAAGGCCGACATCGCTGCCTACGAAGGCATCCCGTCGCAAAAAGTGGCAGACGCTTTTTTGGCCTGTCGTGCCCTAGGCGGAGCCGACATGCTCTTGAGCGCTGTAGAAAGCGCACGCAAACAGGCGCTCGTCACAGACGACGAGGCAACGGCACTCAGGCGGGAGATAAAGACGGGCGCGTAAGCGCCGTCATGCCCTCACGAGCAAGGAGCGTCCCGTGAACTCAGGTGGCGCTGGCAGGCCCATGAGGTCAAGGAGGGTCGGGGCAATGTCGGCCAGCCGTGCCGGGCACGCGAGGTCAAGCTGTACGTTGCTGCTGTTGCGCGAGTCTATGACCACGAGCGGCACGTCGTTCGTGGTGTGCGCCGTCCATGGCGCCCCGTCAACGGCGCGCATCTGCTCTGCGTTGCCGTGATCGGCGGTCACGAGCGCTACTCCTCCGGCGGCAGACACGGCGTTCAGCACGCGGGCAAGCCCAGCGTCCACAGCCTCGACCGCAGCGCGAGCAGCCTCAAGCTTGCCCGTATGGCCCACCATGTCGCCGTTGGCGTAATTGACGATGTAGACGTCTGCGGCCCCGCTCTCGATGGCCGCGACTAGCGCGTCGGTCACCTCGGGGGCGCTCATCTGCGGCATGAGGTCGTACGTCGCCACGCTCGGGCTTGGCACCAGCACGCGCGCCTCACCCTCCCGTGGCTCCTCAATGCCGCCGTTGAAGAAAAAGGTGACATGCGCGTACTTCTCCGTCTCAGCTATATGAAGCTGCCGCAGCCCTCGCGAGGCAAGGCAGTCAGCGAGCGTGTTCGCGACATGCGCCTTCTTGAACACAACCTGGGCGCCAAAGCGCTCGGCGAAGAGCGGGTCGAACTCTGTCATGCACACATAAACGACCTTGGGCACAAAGGGGCGCGCGAAGCCGTAAGACTCAAAGTCAGGGTCGATAAAGGCGCGCGTGATCTCTCGCGCACGGTCCGGGCGAAAGTTGTAGAAGACGACCACGTCGCCGTCCTCTATGCCGTCGGCCCCAATGGCAACCGGCTCGAAGAACTCGTCGGTCGTGCCAGCGTCGTAGGACGCCTTGACGAGGCGAACGGGGTCGGCCTCGGCGAACTCGTCTGACACATCGGGCTCAATAGGCACGACGAGCGTGCGCCAGGCGCGCTCGACGCGCTCCCAGCGGTTGTCTCTGTCCATGGCGTAGTAGCGCCCCATGATCGACCCGACACGAAGGTTGAGCCCCAGGTGCTCCCCTATCGTCTTGGTCATGAACGCGTCAAGCCGCTCCAGGTATCCCGCGCCGCTCACAGGCGAGACGTCGCGTCCGTCGAGAAACGCGTGCACGCGGATGCGTCGGATGCCCGCGCACGCGGCCCCCTTGATGAGCGCCTCGAGGTGCGTGAGCATGCTGTGCACGCCGCCGTCACTCAGCAGGCCCATGAAGTGCACGGTAGTGCCCGACTGACGCGCGGCCGCATAGGCGTCGAACAGCACCTCATGAGAGCAGAGCGCGCCCTCCTCGATGGCGATGTCGATGCGCGTCAGCTCTTGGTCAACCACGCGTCCGGCACCGATGTTGAGGTGCCCGACCTCGGAGTTGCCCATTTGCCCAGCGGGCAGCCCAACGTCGCGGCCGGCAGCACTGACAGGCCTGCAGGGATATTCCTCGCCTGAGAACAGCTTGTGCAGGAACGGCGCCTTGGCGCTCGTGACGGCATTGGACTCGCTCGGTTCAGCGATGCCGACGCCGTCAAGTATGGCAAGAAGTGCTGGCGTACGCATGTCGCACCTGCTTCCGTCTGGGTTGGCACATGGTGCGGCACTGGGCACGCAACGAGGAGGTCGGCTCCAGTGCCGCTCTCAGTACCGTATCACAATCGGGAGGCGACAGACCCCATCGCAAGTCGTCAGGTTGGTGGCGCCGGGCGGGCGGTCGCCCGGAAAGCCAATGCTAGCGCTGGATCTTCGCGTACTTCTTGTTCACGAAGGTGATCTCTTGGTTCTCGTCAGCCTGCGTGAGGTAGATGATTGCATTGATGAAGTCTATGAGCACGCCTATGCCCAAAAGGCCAAGGGTGAAAATGTACAGGACGTCCATGCCGATCGAGCCTCGGTAAAAGCGATGTACCCCAATTACCCCAAGAAAAAAGCAGAACAGCAAGTACGCCAAAGCGTTGATCTTCTTGGTGCTCACCCCTATGGTCGGCTACCCCACGTTCACGTTGACGGTGACGGGGTTTGCCTGACTCACGGGCTGGCCACTAGCGTTGTTCTCTGTCATTGCATTGCCTTTCTGTCGTTTTGTCTATGCCTTCAGCATGCAAACGCCTTGACTATGTGGATAAAGTCAAAGGCGTCGAGCGCTGCTGCTCCAATGAGGCCGCCATCGATGTGGGGCATGGGCGCGAACTGCGCGACGTTCGCAGGCTTCATCGAGCCGCCATACAAGACGCGCGTCTTCTCGGCGGCGTCATGGCCGTGCAGTTGGGCGACTGCTGCCCGGATAGCCGCACACACCTCGTCGGCCTGCTCCGGTGTGGGCGTGTGCCCCGTCCCTATCGACCAGATCGGCTCGTAGGCAACAACCACCGAGGCGTCGGCAGGGGTCCCGTCCAGCGCCGCACGCACCTGCGCTGTCGCAAACTCGAGGGCACGGCCCTCTTCACGCACCGCCAGGCTCTCGCCACAGCAGACTATAGGCGTGATGCGGTGCGCTATGAGGGCCCGCACTTTGGCGTTGACCGTCGCGTCGGTCTCGCCGAAGCGCTCGCGACGCTCAGAGTGGCCGACGATGCAGTAGGCACAGCCAAGCTCCTTAAGCATGACGGGCGAGATGGCCCCGGTAAAGGCGCCGGCGTCTTCCCAGTACACGTCTTGGGCGCCGAGCTGGATGTCGGAACGGTCAAAGCCGAGCACGACGCGCACGCTGCGCAGGTCGGTGAACGGCGGGCAGAGCACCACGTCCACTCCGTCGTAGTCCTGGCTGTACTCGTAAGACACCCGCTGGCTCAGATCGGTGGCCTCGGCTGTCGTCTTGTGCATCTTCCAGTTGCCCGCAACAAGCGGCCTTCTCGCCTTACCCATACGTGCCTCCTATCGCAGGGCCTCGACGCCCGGAAGCGGCGAGCCTTCAAGCAGCTGCATGGTGGCGCCGCCGCCCGTCGAGATAAAGCTTACCTCGTCTTCGAGACCGAACTTCTTGATGGCGGCCACGCTGTCGCCGCCGCCTACAACTGTGTTCGCGAGCTTGTTGGACGCCACTGCCTGCGCCACCTGCCGCGTGCCGTTCTCGAAGGGCTTGAGCTCGAACACGCCCATCGGGCCGTTCCAGAACACCGTCCGGGCGCGCGCGATCTCCCTGCCGTACAGCTCGCAGGTGGCCGGCCCCACGTCAAGTCCCATGAGACCGTCCGGCAGCTCGTCGGCGAGGCAGACCTGCGTCTCGGCGGAGGCGTCAGGCGCGGAGGCGACCACAAGGTCAAGGGGGAGCAAAAGCTTTACGCCCTTCTCCGCAGCTTTTTTAAGCGTCGCTGCGGCACAAGACACCCAGTCGTCCTCGCGCAGCGAGGAGCCCGTAGAGAGGCCCTGCGCCGCCAAGAACGTGAAGCTCATGGCGCCGCCTATGAGCAGGCTGTCGACGGTGTCGAGCATGGTTTCGATTATCTTGATCTTGTCGGATACCTTCGATCCGCCCAGAATGGCGACGAAGGGGCGCGGCGGCGCTTCGAGCATCTGGCTGAGGATGGCCACCTCGCGCTCGAGCAGCAGGCCGGCATAGCTGGGGAGAAGCCCGGCGAGCGCGGTGAGCGAGGCGTCTGACCGATGCACCGCGCCGAAAGCGTCGTTGACGTACACGTCCGCGAGCTGCGCAAGCTCGGCGGCAAAGGAGGGGTCGCTTTTTTTCTCGCGTGGGTCGAAGCGCAGGGTCTCGAGCATCATGACTTGCCCGTCTGCAAGGGACTGCGCGGCGGCCAGCGCCTCGGCGCCTGTCGGCTCACGCACGAGGCGCACCTCGCTGCCGAGGATGCGCCCGAGCACGCGTGCGGCAGGCGCAAGCGAGAACGCCTC
>JAITHV010000070.1 GCA_031279835.1 Coriobacteriales bacterium | reverse complement strand
CGCGAATGCAGTGACGGGCAGCATGCTAAGGCATAAGAAGACCGCCAGCGCGCACGCTATGAGCCGTGCGGCGAGGCGGCGTCTGGCCGGGCGGGTCCGACGAAAGTCCTTGTCGCGGGCTACGCGGGGCTTGCGTCTTGACCCCACATCAAGTGCGGGGTGACAAATAGACTTTGCCGTCTCGTTGAAAACACCCCTCCCCCTCTCAGTGACACTTGTTGTCCTAATACTCTTGTGCTCCATACTGGTCCCGTCCTTTCTGGCTCGTCCCCGCCCGGGCGCAAAAGCGCCCCGCCGGGGCGGCTCCCAGCGGGGCGTCTGTGGCCTGGTGTCGGGCCGATGTCGGGCAGGTTCTGCGCGGCTGGCCTTGCGACACCGCCGCTTCCCTCACCGAAAGCCGTGCGTGTGTGGCGCGCCAGGTCTCCTGACTCCGAGGCGTCAAGCCGCTAGGCCCCGCCTTCCCAGGTGCATGTGCTCCCGGTGGCTTTCAGCGCGCCGCGTGAAGCGCGGTGCGCAGGGGGCAAGCGTAGCCTCTGACAGTAGTGCTGTGAGCTGTCCCGGATTCTCACCGGCTTCTCTGAACGCTACGTGCCAGTGTACACCGGGCGCGCCAGCGTCGGCAAGCAGCCTACCAGTCTTTTTTGTGCTTGAAGGTTATGCGCTGGGCAATGTGCTTGCGCAACAGGCTGGCGAACATCACAATAAAACAGCCAGCGGCAATTATCGTAGCCATATGCGAGTCGACGATCATGGCGGGCAGGTCTATGGCAACAAACGAGACCATATAGGCAATCGGGCTGGCGACTCCCACATCTGTCAACTGTGCGGCAAGCGGCGGCTTCTCTGCTGGCACTGCGACGGGTGTGCTGTCGCTGCTTACCGGGACCATCGAATAGCCGCCACCTCGCGGCACAAGGGGGCCGACATCCTCAGTCTCGTCTCCGCCTACGCCTTGCTCAGGGTCAGTAGCGCCACCCTCAGGCTCTTTGACCGGCGGGTAGCGCTCCTCAAACCGAATGGTGAACTCCTTCACGGCCAGGCGCGAGATGCCGTATTCGTCACTGAGCTTTTGATCGATCTGCGAGACCCCTGAGCCCAAGAACACCGTGAAGCGGAACGTGTCTACGCGTGTCTCGTTACTGTAAAGCGACGACATGAAAAAGCTCTCGTCAACCTTGAGCTGCCCTGATGCCGAGAGGTAAAATCCCAGAGGGAGGTCGGGCGAGGTGTACTTCGGCATGTTCTGGGGAATGGGCAGGCCTTGTTCAGAAAGTATGGAGCGCAAGCTCCCGAACACCGCGTTTCCCTCCTCGTTGAGCTTCAGTTGGAGGGAGAAGGTGGCAAGGTCAAACACAACTGTCTCTTTTGAGCCTTGGCCGACACCCCCCGAGAGAGACGCAGGAAAGATGTCTATCTTGTCGGCAGCAGAAGCCAAAACGCCGGCACCACGCGAGAAGCTGTCAATGACATCAGGCGTGGAAGTCGGTGGGAGATCGGTAGGAGGCGTGGGGTTGAGGGATATCTCGTCTCCGCCTGTTGGCGCAGCCCCCGAGCCAGAGCCTGACCCGACTTGAGTAGAGGCACTGGCGGCGGTAAAAGTCCCGCCCTCAAGTGTCGCAGGGACCGAAATGGTGTCTTCAGGCCATGCTGAGGTAGACCCCAGAGCATGGGGGACTGCAAACGGCACGACTAGTGCCGCAATCAGAAAGCCGACAAAAAGCAACGGCAGTCTTGCTAAAACTCTGCCAGTCCGTATCAACCCTTGCTTGTTTTTCTCACGCATACGTAACCCCAGTCGTCCCCATGGGCAAGCGTCTGCTGCCGTAATGCGACACACACTACGCTCAAGCTCAAGACTCTACCTCACACAAGTGTTTCTCACAAGCATCCCCTTGTATGAATCCAACTCACTGCTCTCACCAGTCATGCAAAACACCTACAAGAGCACGTTGCTAATTACAACCCTATATGCTACCAGGTTCCCTGCATTTGTCTAGTCCCTTTAACAAATTGTTCGCCCAGTTGCCCTGTTGCCCGGCAGCCCAGCTGCCCGGTTGGGCCTGCCTCTATCGCTCCTGTTGCCCATGCTTCGGCTTCTTGAATCGGCCTTCGACCTTCTCAACCAGTTTGAGGATCTTTCCGTTGAAGACAATGCCGAGTATCCCCAGCCCGCCCGCTATGCAGCTCACGACGATGGCGCCCATGTAGTTGCCCTGCAAAAAGGCGTCGCCAATAAAAGCGGACGCCGCTATGCCCGGCAGTCGGCCAAGCGTTGAGAGCAGGAAGAAGTTCACGGCTCGCATGTTCGTCAGCGGCACAAGGTACGTGAACAGGTCTTTGGGTAGCCCCGGGATAAGAAACAGGACAAAGACGATGGTGTCGAGGCGTCGACTCTCGCCGAGGAAGCGAAGCTTGTCAGCGTGTTTTTTGTTGATCATCGCATGGACAAAGGGTGTGCCAAGTCGACGCACCACAAAGAACACGAAGATGCTCGAGACAAGCGCGCCGAGCGCCGTCACAAGAGTGCCTGCCACCGGCCCGTAAATGGCACCGATGGCGAGCTGCGTGACCTCGCCGGGAATGAAGGCGACGATGACCTGCAGGAACTGTAGCCCCAAGCAAATGAGCACTCCAAAGGCTCCAGCGTTTTGTATCATGCCGACTAGCTCGCGACGGCCCTCATCGGAAGTGAAGTTCTCAAAATACGGCATGATCGCGATGCCCGCAACGACGATAAGAACAACAAACGCGAGAAACCCAGCGAACTTTATCTTATCGGCAGTTGTGATTCGCTTCTTTTCGGGCGGCGTCCCGCCGTCAAGCGTCCCGCCGTCAAGCGTCTCGTTGTGAAGGGTCTCTTCGTTGGGCGTCTCTGATTGGTCACTCATATGTGATACATACCTTTCTGCTTGCATCGATACTTACGCGGCCTTCTGCAATGAGCTGAAGTGTTTGGGGAAGCAGCACGTGCTCAGTGGCATGAATGCGCGCCTCGAGCGACTGGAGGTCGTCGTCTTCGGCGACCTCGACCGCACTTTGCGCAATGATAGGACCGGTGTCGTACTCCTCATTAGCAAAATGCACCGTCACACCGGTGAGCTTCACACCGGCGTCAAAGGCGTCGCCGATGCCGTGCGCGCCCGCAAAAGAAGGCAACAGTGCCGGATGAATGTTGATGACGCGGTCTTTGAACGCCTCAAGCAGCGGGTGCCCGACCTTGCGCATATACCCTGCCATGACCACGTACTGCGCGCCGGCGGCCTTGAGCTCCTGGGCAATGAGCACGTCTGCTGTGGTGGGGTCCACATAGGCGTCGCGTGTGAGCGCCATGGTCGGGATGCCCGCCTCATGAGCGCGCACCAGCCCATAGGCGTTCGGCTTGCTTGAGACTACCAGCACGACCTCGGCGTCAAGCGCGCCGCTCTCCGTTGCGTCGATAATAGCCTGGAGGTTGGTGCCGCTTCCCGAGATAAGGACGCCGAGCCGTATCATTGCGCCTTCTTTCTGCGGTCGTCGCGTACTTGGATGAGCTGGGCGACGATCGACACCGCAAGCTCGGGAGGGGTCTTGCCGCCGAAGCGAATGCCGATTGGCGCATGCACGCGTCCGGCTGCGACCTTTGAAAGCTCGACGCCACGCTCCTCGACCAACTCGTACACGCGCTCGTTCTTGCCTGCAGAGCCCATCATCCCGATGTAGCCAGCAGGCGTTGCAAGAGCGTAGGCGAGGGCCTCAGGGTCGTGCATATGCCCGCGCGTGAGCACACACAGATAATCAGAGGGAGTG
This sequence comes from Coriobacteriales bacterium, assembly GCA_031279835.1. Lineage (GTDB taxonomy): Bacteria > Actinomycetota > Coriobacteriia > Coriobacteriales > UBA8131 > JAITHV01. The sequence continues at coordinate 6,361 of JAITHV010000070.1, read as the reverse complement.
ACCCCCAGGTCGCCTATTGCGTCGAAGTCTGAGACCAGCACACGCTCAGACAGAGCAAACCGGCTCGCGGTTAAGTAGCTCTCGTCATTGTCAACAACAACCGTACCGGCAAACCCGCAGCGATGGGCGAGCAAGGCGAGCTCGCTGCTCACGTCGCCTGCGCCGAACATAATGACGCGCCCTTGCGCCTCGAGCGGGATTGAGGCCCAAACAACGCCAGCATACTGAGTGCTGTGCATGTGCGGTCCTCGCGTGATGTCCAGCATCTGTTTGCGGTCTCGTGCTGAATAATCGCGCCCGAACACAATTTGCTTGTCCTGCGTGGCAAAGAACACGCCCGGGCGTGCGTCAGCACTGCCACAGCCTGTCCCCGCAAAGCCTGCTACGGCGGTGTCCTCGCTGTCGCACACGCGTTTTGGATCGGTCACGATTTTGAACCCGAGCCAGGCATGCTCGTTGCCAACCACTGCCTCGCGCGCGCGCAGCAGCGTCGGCAAGTCTTCAGGCGACAGGCTGGCGACGATCATGTCGAGGTCTTGGGGCGATATGTCTGGATCTCCTGCGAGCACTTCCTCGTCAAAGCAGCTAAATGCCTGGCGAATGCATGCGCTTACCAGGGGTTTTGTGCCTTCCCGGAGTGCTGACGCCAACTCGTCGAGGGCATCGACGAGCAGAGCGGGGGTCACGCGAGCCCGAGCGCCGCCCAGGTTGTCACAGCTTGCACTTGAAGTGGCCATAGCGTCTCCTTACGCACGATTCTTCCGTCAGTCAAATGCCAAGGTCCCTTGATAGCGTACCACGCCGGCGCAGGCGGGAGCGACGGAAGATGCAGGAGGCATAGTGGGCACAGACACTGCTGAAGGCGCTGCGGGGACCACCTCCCCTATCACCCATGCTTGTTCGGGGCCAAGCGCCTCGAGCGCTGCCGCAGCAGCGGCAGGATCGACCACAAGCACCAGTCCGATGCCACAGTTCAAGGTGCGCAGCAACTCGGCCTGCGTCAAGCGCGCCGCCTGTGCCATGAGGGCGAAGAGGGGTGGCAGCGGCCATGCTCCGAGGTCCACAAGGGCATCGAGGCCAGGGGGCAAGACGCGGTTGAGGTTCTCGGTAATGCCGCCTCCCGTGATGTGAGCCGCCGCATGCAAGCGCATCGTGCCCGATGCTTGTGGGTTGAGAAGATCGATGAGCGAGAGCAGTTGCTGCACGTAGACGCGCGTCGGCGCGAGAAGGGCGTCGGCGATGCGGCGGCCGTCAGGTGCAGGCAGGCACGCACTGACAAGCTCCTCGACACTGAGCGTGTCGGTGTAGGCGTGGCGGACAAGCGAGTAGCCGTTTGAGTGCAGCCCGCTTGAGGCCAGGCCAAGCAGCACGTCCTTCTCCCTCACCAGATGAGGGCCAATCATGCGAGGGCGGTCTACGACGCCAACACAAAAGCCGCTAAGGTCATAGTCTCCCGGGGCCATGACGCCAGGATGCTCGGCCATCTCGCCGCCGATCAGCGCGCAGCCGGCTTGCACGCAGCCTTCAGCAATGCCTCCGACGACCTCGGCTGCAAAAGGCGCCTCAAGTTTTGCTATGGCCAGGTAGTCGAGAAAGAACAGTGGGCGGGCACCACAAGTGACGATGTCGTTGGCGCACATCGCAACCAGGTCAATGCCCACCGTCTGATGCCTGCCGAGCCGTTTTGCGAGCGCCAGCTTGGTGCCGACGCCGTCGGTTCCACTAACGAGCACGGGGTCTGCAAGGCTCTTGAGCGCTGCGGCCGAGTACAGGGCGCCAAAGCCCCCGATGTCGCCGATGACTTCGGGGGTGTAAGTCTTGCGCACCGCCTGCCTGATGGCCTCAACCGCTCGCGCGCCCTCCTCAATGTCTACGCCGGCGTCGCGGTAGCTCATTTGTGTCACAACAACTCCTTTAGTGCTCTGTTGTTTGCCAATAAAGCATTACAACGTCATAATCTTAAAAACTTAAATCACCGCAATACAACTCAGCATGCTCTGCGCAACTCAGAGTAGCACAGCACAAGACAGCGCTAGTATTAGAATAGCGGCTCAGTGTAGGGACTGCCAAGCTGCTGCCAAGTTGGCTCCAACGCTCCGCAGAAGCTGCGTTTTTGCACCTGCTCGGTGACCTTGATGGGGTACGACCCAGAGAAGCAGGCCGTGCAAAACCCTGGGTGTTCCACATTAATGCAGCTCAAAAGCCCATCATGCGACAAGTACGAGAGTGAGTCCACGCCAATAAAGTCGCCAATCTGCGGCACCGTAAGGTTCGCCGCGATGAGTTGGTCTTGCGTGTCGGTGTCGATACCGTAAAAACACGGCCAGACTACCGGTGGCGAGACGATGCGCATATGGACCTCGCGGGCACCGGCCTCGCGCAACATCTGAACCAATTGACGCGAGGTGTTGCCGCGCACGATCGAGTCGTCTACGACGATAACCCGCTGCCCTTTGAGCGTCGTGGGCAGCGGATTGAGCTTGAGCCGAATGCCGCGCTCGCGCAACAGCTGCGTAGGCTGGATGAAGGTGCGTCCCACGTAGCGGTTTTTGATGATCCCCTCGACGTACGGTATCTTGCTTGCGGCCGCATAACCGATGGCCGAGGGCACGCCGCTGTCGGGGACGCCGATCACGATATCGGCGCCTGCAGGGGCCTCAGAAGCAAGCAGCCTGCCCATGGCATCGCGCGCCTGATACACGCTTTGGCCGTCAATGCAACTGTCGGGGCGGGCAAAATAGACGAACTCGAAGACGCAGAACGCCCGCTTGCGCTGCGGCACGCGGCTCTCGCACACAAAACCGTCATCGCCCGTTCCGTTAAAGCGCACGACCTCGCCTGGCATCACGTCGCGCACATAGTTGGCCCCCACGATGTCGAGCCCGCAGGTCTCAGACGCCACCACCCAGCCACGCTGCCCAGGCAGTCGGCCAATGGAGAGCGGGCGCATCCCGTTTGGGTCGCGAAAGGCATACAGCGCGTCTTTTGTGAGGAGCACCATGGAATAAGCGCCCTCGACAAGCTGCATGGTCTTTCGGATTCCCTCGCGCATATGGCCAGTCTCTTTGGTGAAGTTGCCGATAAGCTGCGCCGCCACCTCGCTGTCTGAGAAGGATCTGAACGATATGCCAAGGTTTATCAGTTGTGCGCGCAGGTACGTCGAGTTAACAAGAGTTCCGTTATGGGCAAGGGCAAAGATCTCCTTGCCAATGGCAGAGAAGTGCGGCTGCGCTGCCTCACATGACGCTGAGCCGCCGCTTGTCGAATAACGCGTGTGCCCAATAGCCACATGACCGGTGAGCGCCGCGAGCGAGCTCTCGCCAAACACCTGGGTGACAAGGCCTATGTCTTTGGTCACGTTCACTTCGCCGCCGTCGCCAGTCGCGATGCCGGCGCTTTCTTGACCGCGGTGCTGGAGCGCGTGCAGACCGAAGTAGGTCAGGCGCGACACATCCTCATCGGGGGCGTAGATGCCAAAAACGGCGCATGCCTCCTCGGGGCGGTCAGGCCGCTGCGCTGCCTCACAGGTCGCGCTAGTGGCGGCGGAGGCCTGCCCGAGACACCAATCGCGCGCGGTAGGACTCATGCGCCTTCTCCGGGCGCAAGACTGCGAACAGGCGTGGCACACAACGCATAGCGGACGGAGCTGTCGTTGCTGTCGCAGGTCACAAACGAGTAGAGGCTGGTTATGCTGTCGCGAGCCGTCTCGAGGTCGACGACCTTGCAGACGCCGTAGACAAGCATCTCGTTGTCACGAAAGCTCGCAAAGTGGTCGTCAGACTCGAAGGAGAACACACGGACCGGAGCACTTTCGTCGAGCTTGAGCGTCGCAATCGCTCGCAGCTCATAGTTGCGCTCGGGCGTGGCAAGAAACACCGTCTGGTGCTCCATGAGGTAGCTTTGAGTCGTGTACTTTATGAGGTCAGAGAACATGCTTCCGTCGCGCATGTTATGGCCGTATACCAGGTTGTTCTGACCCGCGAGCGTGGGGCTGCCTTGATAGTCCGCGAAAACAGTGCCCGTGTCGTTGCTCGTGTCGTCAAAGAGGTGGTAGAGGTAGTAGTCGTTGTCGGGCCCCTGTACAATCGGGTAGTTCACGTGCGTGCCGGGGATTATGACCCAGCCGATCACTTCTGAATTGCGCTCCCGCAGTGCCGCCCAATCGATGACTTGCAAGTCCTCAAGCTTGAGCGACGGGTCTATGACGCTTCCCTCCATGAGAACCGTGAGCCCTGAGACCATCTGGATGTCAAGGTTGCGGGTTTGCGCCTCAAGCGACCTGAACAGGAGCCAGCCTCCGATAGCGGCAGACACAAGCAGAAGGATAATGCCCGACACTATGAGGGCACGGTTGACAATGATGTCGGTCCGCGAGTCCGGGCGCCTTTGACTCGTGCGCTCTGGGGGCGTCTCGACCTCAGGGATTAGGGGCATGGGTGCCCGGCGTCTCTTGTTAGCCATTCGCTAACACTTGCTGTCTGGTGAGAAAAACTGCCACCGGCGAGCCGAGGCATGCAGGAGAAGGACTGACAGTCGGCACGACAACAGTTACTTCTTCTTTTTCTGCTTGTTTACCTCAGCAAAATAGCCCTTGGCTATAAAGGCGATAATAAAGATGAGGATGGCTGCCGCGCCAATGCCAATAATCGCATAACCGACAGTCTCGCTTATCTGAATAAACCCGAACAGATTGACCATGCAGCACTTCCTTTGTCTGTATCAATCGGCAACGCACGCCAGAGCGGGCGCGTTTCAGTGACTGGTCGATTGTAGCATATCGCACGCTTTGCCCTTGTCAGCCGACGCGGGCAGGCGTCCATCGTTGAGCAGAAGTGCCGTTTTGCTCGTATATCCAAACATTGGTCCCTGCTGCTGTCGCTCCGCCCTGCACATCGAGTGCAAGCCCGCCGCAGGCAGAGACGATTCGATAGCCAGATCCGTCAGGAACAAGTGCCCAGCGCTGTGCAAAGGTGCCGTTAGCATCCCAAATCTGCACATTCGTTTCGTTTGCTGCAACAGCACCCGCTACATCAAGCGCACGGCCGGAGCGTGGGTTTATCAACGCGTAATACCCCGTGCTTGAATCATAAACAAAGCGGAACTTCTGGGCGTCGGTGCTGTTAGGTCCCCAAATATGGATATTCGTCCCATTGGCAGTTCCCCCACCGTTCACATCGAGCACCCGGTTGCCTGATGCTAGACTGATCGTATAGATGCCATCAGGATGATTGCGCGGTGCGACAACTAAGCTGAACTTCTGAGCGTTAGTGTTGTTGTTGCCCCATATGACGAGCTTCGTTCCGTTTGCTGACGAACCGCCGCTTACGTCAAGAGACAAAGCGGGCGCAGCAGCCGGGACGATCGCATAGCCGCCGCTGTTGAGCAGCACGAACGACCAACGTTGTGCAGTCGTGCCATTGTTTGCGTACTGTTGCACGGGCGTGCCTTGCTGCATCGCGGCACCCCGCACGTCGAGAACACGGCCAGACCCAATGCTCGTAATCGTGTACTGGGCGTCTTGTCCCGACACAGCCGAGACACGGAAGTACTGCGCAGAAGAATAATTCTTGTTCCATAGCTGCGCCCGCGCCTCGTTGTTCTTCGAGGCGCCCTCGATGTCGACGGCCTTTGAGCCGCTCAAAGCCGTGCCAATAGTGTAGATGCCCGGGTTCACGCTGACGCGCTTGCCGACGACTTTTCCGCCGGCAAGGTACAGGCCGCCCTTCCAGCCATTCGTGACCGTGACGTTGAAGGTCAGTGAGCGGGTGCTGTCTGCCGGCCGTGCTGCCTGACTGCTTGTGTACCTGCAGAACTCTTGTGTCCAATAGGTAATCGTGCTTGTCTGCACGCAACCGATGGCGATGGAGCGGTAACTCGGGTCGAGAATCGCCGCGCGATGCGAAGGGGACTCCATCCACTTCTGCACGATGAAGGACGGTTGCGGGTTCGTCGACCAGCCGATATTCTCCGCATGCATGTACTGCGGGTTTGCCGTGTACCAGTCGGTACCGTTCGGACGGGTATGGGAAGAGAGTACAGTCTGCTCGGCCGCGCGCAAGACCGCTGCGTCCATGAGCGCTGCGCTCATCGTAAGCGCCGGCGCACCGTACGTGGCGCGATGCTGGTTAACCAGGACCAATACGTCATAGGCGAGCGAGTAACGAACCGAGTACGAGTTGGTATAGGATGCCGTCTGCTCAGCAAGCGTGACAAGAGCGTCGCCTCCCGACTCGTCGCGAGATGTCGGCGGCTCAGAGCCAAAATCAACCGCGCCCGGTGCCGTCGCTGCCACCGCCGCAGGCTCAGCCCCACTCGATGCCACATCGGCTGCAGCCCATGACGCTGCGTCTGTAGCGTCTTC
>JAITHV010000064.1 GCA_031279835.1 Coriobacteriales bacterium | reverse complement strand
CTGTTCAGCTATGTCGGCACACAGGCCACCGCCCTGCGCTCATTGGGGATCCCCTTGTATGGGGCGCTCGGGCCGTGCGACTCGAACGCCTTGAACGGCTGCCCCGAGCCTTTGACTCTCGGCGAGCAAGCTCGACTCTATCTGGCTCGCACGCGTCCCCGGTACTTCGTGGACGTGCCCAAGCGGCATCTCAGGATGGTGTTCCTTGACTCCTTCGACCCGTCGTGCGCCGATCCATTCGGCTACTCGGATGCCTGCGTCGCCTGGCTCGCCGACACGCTGGCGAACACGCCGCGCGCCCGCCGCGTGCTCGTCTTCTCGCATGTCCCGCCGCTGGCACGCCTAATGTCGCCGCCCGCCTTGGCGCTCAGAGGGTCGGACGCGCTCATGGAGCTCCTGAGCGAGCATGCCAGCCAGGTGCTCGCGCTTGTTCATGCCCATGCAAGCGCCGAGAGCTTCGACAATGGCGAGACGTTTCCGATCATCGCCGCCGGCGGCGGCAATGGCCAGGGCCCCGACGACGCAGCTGAGGCCAAAGAGCCGCAAAGGGCATGCTGGGATATAATGCTGGTGAACCCGGTGCGCGACACGTTGCGATTTGTCCGGCTTGATGCAGGCGGCAACAGGATTGTTGAGGACGGCGAAGCGCGATGGCTCTAAGCGGAAAACTCCTGGAATGGTACCGGTCCTCGGCGATTCGCGAGGCCGTTCTGAGCTGGTATCCCTTCGATCCCTCGGCGTGCTGCCTCGACTTAAGCGCAGGCATGCTGCACGGCCTTTTGTCGCAACGGCTGGCAGAGGTCCACACGGCGCCATTGCCTGGCATCCGCTACGACTACTTGGTGGTCCTTGATCCCCCTGACCTCTCAAACGAGGTGCTTGCGCACCTGCATGCAGCTGCTTCTGATCGGGGGAAGCTGCTTGTTGCCTACGAGAACCCGTTTGCCCTGCGCTACTGGGCTGGTCATACCGCACCAGGCACTGGTCGGCCCTATGACACCTTGTTCGGCAGGGGCGAAAGCCCGCTGCCTGGCAAGGCCGAGCTGGCCGCCCGACTTGCACGTGCCGGTTTTGCCGCGGCCAAGTGGTATTATCCCCTTGCTGACCACTGGCTGACGACCGAGGTGTACAGCGACACCTTCTTGCCCAACGAGTTCTACAACCAACGGCTCGTGCCCTACCTCGACGACGACGAGGGCCGGTGCTTCGACGAGCGCGGGCTGTACCGCGAGATCGTGCGTGGCGGCGCCTTCGAGTTCATGTGCGGGGCGTATCTGGTGGAGGCCCGCGTGTGCGCGGACGACGCCCCTTGTGCGGTAGAGTACGCCGCCGTCACTGCCTACCGTGAGCCGCGCAAGCGCTTTGCCACGACACTGTGCGACGACGGCACGGCCGTAAAGGCGCCGCTTCACCCAGACGGCGTCGCGACTATCGGTCGCATAGCCAAAAACCATGACGAGCTGCGCTCGCTGGGGCTACAGGTCGTGGAGGGCGAAGTGGTGAACGGCACTCTGGTGATGCCCCGTGTCGGGCTTCCCACCTTGTACGATTATTGGGCCATGCGCTTGGCAGTGGGGCGTTTGAGCGCGACCGAGGTCACTGTGGCGTTCGACCGTATTCGCGACGACATATACCGTGCGGCGCAAAACGGCACGTGCTACTGGGAGCTGGTGCCTGCCAACTGCTTTTACGATGCGGATAAAGACGCTCTCATCTATTTTGACCAGGAGTACTGCACCAAGGGCATCTCGCCCGACCTCGCTCTCGCGCGGGCGGTAAGCGGCCTTAGGTACTCTCCTGCCTTTGCCGAGGTGCCCTGGGCGCAGGGGCTTTACGAGTCGCTCGTGGAGCGCTATGGCCTGCAAGACGGTCGCGACATGATCAGGGAATTGGCCGAGCTCGACACCTATAGCGAGGTCTTTGGTGATGAGCACCGCCTGATGCAAGACCTCACGCGCAAACATGCCGCGCGCATCGGGCAGCGCAGGGAAGCTGCCGTGTGAGCGCCCAACGGCGACATGCGCATACTTGACAAGACAACGAACTGGGAGGCACGCTTTGAAGAAGATACTCGTGGTGTTCGGCACCAGGCCTGAGGCGATAAAAATGTGCCCGGTGGTCAACGAGCTCAAGTCACGCCCTGCGTTTGAGACCGTGGTGTGCGTTACCGGCCAGCATCGTGAGATGCTTGACCAGGTGCTGGAGGTGTTCTCGGTCGTGCCAGACCACGACCTCAACATCATGAAGAGCCGACAGAGCCTCTTTGACATCACGGTGGACGTGCTCACGAACGTGCGGTCGGTCCTTGAACAGGAGCGGCCAGACGTCGTCTTGGTCCACGGTGACACCACTACCACGTTTGCCACCTCGCTCGCGGCTTTTTTCCTTCGCATTCCCGTGGGGCATGTCGAGGCCGGGCTGCGCACGTATAACATCCACTCGCCTTACCCCGAGGAGTTCAATCGGCAGGCGACTGACGCAGTGACGAGCTGCTTTTTCGCTCCCACGCAGTGGGCAGCGGAAAACCTGCGCAGAGAGGGCAGGAGCGCCGCGCAGGTTGTCGTGACCGGCAACACCGTCATCGACGCCCTTGCGGCAACGGTGAGAGACGAGTACGCGCATCCCGTGCTCGACTGGGCACAGGGCTCTCGGCTTGTCTTGCTCACCGCACACCGCCGCGAGAGCCTTGGCGAGCCGATGCGGCAGGTGTTCACCGCCATTCGCAGCGTGGTAGACCGGCACTCTGACGTGAAGGTCGTGTATCCCATTCACCGAAACCCCGCTGTCCGTGAGGTTGCCGAGGAGGTGTTTGGCGGCAGCGACCGCATACGGCTTATCGAGCCGCTTGACGTCTTCGACTTCCACAACTTCATGGCACGCTCGTACCTGATACTCACCGACAGCGGCGGCATCCAAGAAGAGGCGCCGTCACTGGGCAAGCCGGTGCTCGTCTTGCGCGACACGACCGAGCGGCCAGAGGGCGTCGAGGCAGGGACCCTGAGACTTACAGGAACCGAGGAGCGCGCAGTGGCCGCTGCCTTCGAGGAGCTTCTTGAAGACGAGGCGGAGTATCAGGCTATGAGCGGACGCAGCAACCCTTATGGAGACGGCCAGGCCAGTAGGCGCATCGCGGATTTTCTTGAGGGACTGTAGCGTTTCTGGATATCTAGTCCTCAGGTATTTGAGGATTAGATTCTTGGGAAATAATGCAGGAATTCCTTATTAGAAAAATCATTCTGTAAACAAGAAAATACAGAAGATAATTGCTAGTTTGTCTCCGATTTTCCATCAATTACTTCGAAAACGTGATACAATTGTAAGCATTCAGCATCGATGCTGACTCATTTCGACACATTATTATAAGAAAGAGAGGTCAGTTATACAAAGAACGCGAAAGGTTGTGCGAACAATACTCGCCCTTGTTTTGTTGACGGCAGGGCTGTTTGCTTACATGCCCACAGCCTATGGGGCACCGGTGACTCAGCATGCTGGTACTGCTCCAATCGAGATAGGTCCTCCCGGTTCGTATGCCGAAGGCCACATACTCGTAGTGTTCAAAGAGGGGCAAGACCCTGCCGCTCAGGTCACTGCTCTCGCGGTTGCGTTAGCAACACTCAGCGCTGAGAAGGCCCCCGGCGGCATCCTCGCCACCAATGACGACGGGACTTTTGCTGCTACCGTCGCGGTTCCTGATCGCATGAGCATTGCTGATGCAGTTATTGAGGCGCAAAAAGATCCATTCGTTAGTGCTGCCGAACCTGATTATGCTGGTTCTACGCCCGAAGGGAGCGCTTCACAGCCGTATGCCGACGATCACATCCTTGTTACATTCAAGAACGACAAGCATCCTAAAGACCTGATAAAAGCACTCGCCATCAAGCTTGCCACGCTCAGTGCGGCAAAAACCCCGGGTGGCGTTATCGCTCGTTTTGATGACGGGACCTTCGTCGCAAGTGTCCTTACCCCTAGAGGCATGAGTGTCACTGACGCGATCACTGAAGCACTCAAAGACCCCACTGTTATTTCTGCTGAGCCAGACCAATATTACTATCCTGATGACCCTGTTACGCCTGGTTTCTATACCATCACTTCAAAGCTCGACAAAAACCTTGTGTTCGACATTGACGGTGCAAGCATGCTAGACGGTGCCCGTGTCCAGAGCTATTCGCGTAACTGGACCGTGGCGCAAGTGTTTCAAGTGATCGATAACAATGACGGCACCTACACCATCAAGAACCCCCGTAGCGGTAAGGTGCTCGATGTGCCCGGCAACAATGCCGTCGAGGGTCAGCAGCTTCACCAGTACACTCCTAATGGAACTGATGCCCAGCGTTGGGTACTAGCAAGTTCAAAGGGCGCCTTTACCCTTGCGCCCAAGTCCAACCCCTCGCTACGTGTTGACGTGACCGGGGCATCGAAGGCTCCTGGCACCTCTCTGCAATTGTACCGGAGCAATGGTACGGATGCCCAACTATTCGCTTTCGGTGTCAACGAGCAGAGCATCTTGCCACAAGGGACCTACAAGATCGCCTGCGTCAACGACATTATGCAAGTTGTCGATGTGGCGGGAGCCGCGAGCGCCAACGGCACGAACGTCCAGCTTTATGAAGACAACGGAACCAAAGCGCAACGCTTCGACGTTGCCTTTGACGAGGCGACGGGCACCTATATGTTCACTAGCCTCGCTGCAAACAAGCCTCTCGACGTGGATGGGGCACAGACAACCGACGGTGCCAATGTCCAGGTATACTCATCCAACAATACGCTTGCACAGCGCTGGCGTGTGGAATTAGTGGGCGATCGTACTTACCGCGTCTACGCTGGCTGCAGCGGTCTTGCTCTCGATGCTGCAGGCGGGACGACTGCCAACCACACCAACGTGCACACTTGGACGCCCAATGGCACTAGCGCCCAGGTGTGGGTGATCACAAAGTTAGCGTAAGTGCAGCATATTCAACAAGAAAGGGCGCTTCGCAAAGGCGCCCTTTGCCTTGCTCAATGCACTGCATCAGGGTCATGTCTTGTTGGGAACTTTGCGATGCGGAAGTTGTCAAAACGCAGTTCAGCGTCTTCGTTGAACTGAAGTTTGATGAACAGGTTGAACAAGGCATGGTCACCTACGGTATGCGTGGTGAACCTGAGGTTGTTGCTTCCTGGATGCACGAGGTAGGTCGATCCGTCGGTAACGTCGTCTGATGTTCCCGCTACGCTTGTGATGACGATGCCTATCATGCCCTGCAAGCTAGATTCCAGGTCGAAGGAGAGGCTAAGCCTCTCTACACCTTCGAGTGAGGCAGCGGGCATGAAGCGCTCAGAGGGGTGAGAGGCAAACCCGCCGTCAAACAGTTGCAGGAAGGTGTTCTCGCCGGTGTTCGTATATCCGACCGCAAAGCTGTCGTCAGAAAGGTATTCCACGCTTGCATTTGAAGACCTCGGAGCCACATATTGGGCAGCTGGGATCATGATGATGCCTGATTCGACATCACCGTCTGGGACCCGATCAAGCACTTTACCAAAGCGGAAGTTTCGAAACTCGAGACGAGCGTTTGTCGCAAACACAGTCTTAAACATGACGTTACAAGCCGTAGCGCCGCTCGTAACAGCTACAGCGATGTCTGCATGCACGCAGTCGTCTGCAACAATGCGCACAACACGCCACTGTGAGTTAATCAGGCTGCGATCATGACCGTACTCGTTGAGGCTAATCAAGAGCTGTCCGTCAGTATCGGAGTCTACATCAAAGCAAAGACGGATAAATTGAGCACCGTCAAGCGCAACACGAGTGTCAATAACGGCCGCTGACTGGACTGTCCCACCGCTAAACAACTGCAGACAAGTTGTATCATCAGTATGTGTAAACTCAACCGAAAAGCAGTCATCTGCGGTGTGCGCTACCACCGCGTTCGGAGACCTCGACCAGACGTCGTGGGCAGCGGGGGTGAGCACAGCAGTGGCAATGGGGTCGCCGAACGCCTTGCTAAAGCGCAGTTCAGAAAGCTCGAGCTGCGCGTCTGTGTCAAACACAAGCTTAAACATGACGTTGCATGCTTCCGCCCCAGCGCTCACAGCAAAGACGGCGTCAGCATGCGTGCGAGAACCAGCAAAGGAGCTGACGGCACGCCATTGCGAGTTAAGCAAGGAGCAGTCATCGCCATACTCGTTAAGGCAGACATAAACTTGCCCGTCAACATCAGATGCAACGTCGAAACAGACACGCACAAAGCGGATTCCAGTGAGCGCAGCGGAGATATTAGCAACGCGTGGCCCACTGGTCGTTCCTCCGTCAAAGAGCTGAAGGAACGTAGGCTCTTCGGTATGCGAGTATGCAACCTTGCAATTGTTGTCTGCTCCATGGCTTATCGAGGTGCTTGGTGACCTCGACCAGATGCACCTAGAGACGGGGACCAAGGGCGCTGACACGATGGGATCGCCGAGCAGCTTCACAAAGCTGACGTCGCGGAACGTAAGGTGTGCATCTGTGTCGAACACGAGCCTCATAGTAATGCTGCAAGACTGAGCAGTGTCAGTGACTGCGAACCCGAAGTCAGCGGGCACGACACAATCAGCAAATACACGCATGGCGCGCCATTGCGTGTTGAGTAGGGCTCGATTGCCGCCGTACTCATTGAGACAGAGGTACAGCTGTCCATCAATGTCAGAGCTAATGCTGTAGCGGACGCGCACAGATCGGACGCCGACGAGTGAAGCCTGTGCTTCAGCGACGCGCGGCCCAAGGGCAGTTCCGCCGCCAAAAAGCTGCAAACAGGTTTTCTCGCCGGTGTGGGTATAGATGACCTCAAAGCTATTGTCAATCTGATGCTTCAAATGTGCGCAATGAGACCTTGTAAACAAGTAGCGACCAACAGGAATGGCGTTTGTCAAAGCGCTATCGGTTTCGCAGATTTGTGGGTTGCGAACAAAGTGCTCCCAGTAGGGGCGACGGATGCTCGTGAAAAACGAGAGAGGCAGTCGCTCAACCTCTGAGAGCATTGCACCAACTCCCTCAGCAGAACTAGAGTTGTACTGTGAGATCAACAGCGTCCATTGAAAGGCTATCATCCTGTCGATGAACTCGCGTTGCAAGGTTGGTGTATCTTGCCTGGTGCTTAGCTCCCAGAGTGCTGTGAGCACTGAAACCCGCTCAGCAACTAGATCAGCAATACTTGACTGGGGGCCTGGTCTTGAGAGGCTGTCACTTGTTACTCTTCTGATATACGACTCGTGAGGACTTGGTAGACAAAGATAGACCCAGCCTGAAAGCCGCGAAAGGTTCTCAGCCCAAAAAACGATGTCCTCTGACCTTTTTATATCTTCACGAAATGGGGCAAAATTTCTCAGGTAAAAGGATCGGCGATATAGTTTTGAGGTCATGTTGCCAAAAAGCGGGTAAAGAGCATAGTAATCAACAAAGCGTCCAGTACCGTTTTCGGCAATACACCGGTTGATGAGCGTATCTTCGTTTAAGTTAGTGCCGTCATAATCAGAAAGTCCACCACATACTAGGCATATATCAGGTTCCATGTGTGAGACTAATTTACTCACATAACCTTCAGCAAGCCAATCGTCGTCATCAAGAAACAGCAGATACTCACCTTTGGCTTGGCGGACGCCATAGTTTCGCGCAGCACCAGCAGTCTGAGTATTTGTGTATAGCACAGTAATATTATTAATATTAACATACTGTGTAATAAGATTCTTGTAGTAATTATAATCACTTCCATTGACGACAATGACAATCTCAACCCAACAGTCATAATCCTGATTCAAGACCGAGCGCACGGCATCATCAAGGTACAATGTTGGCTTGAAGGTGGGGATAATGACGCTGACGCCGCCTTTTGCCCTAGCATCGCAACGATGTAGTTGAGTGTCAGTCATGGCTGTCTGCGATGATCTCAACTCTGGTTTCTATTAAACCGCATGGCAGATCATGAGGGAAGATGTCGAGCGTTGTTGTCTCCTCGTAGGTATTGTAGTGCTCTGAATAGTATCCCGTCCCGCAGTTTATCGATTCCACGCCAGCCGCTGCTACCGTCAGCTTTGCTCTCACACCGCCATTGGTAATCATAACAACATAGTCTCCATCGCAAAGCTGAATGTCAGCATGGGCATGCGGATGCAGGACAAACCGTTGCCGCATTCTTGACTGAGCGTGCTCCCAGTGATCATGTATGGTCAGGCACTCAAGGGTTCCTGACACTGTTCTGATAACATGAGTGCCATCTTGATAGCTGATTGTTCCCCTAAGAGCTATATCTACCTCACTATGCGCAACCTCATTGAGTGAGGCTCGTAGCACTGTTTGAACGTATTCAGGCGGCGTCAAGTTGTCAAACCCAATAGGGAAAAACCCTGTATGACCCTGGGTCCCCGCCACAAAAGCACGAATAGGGTCACGTCTGTCATAACAATAGTATCCACAATCAACAAATATATCTTTCTCGTTGTAGCGTAAAGTCAAAGAGGCATCGTCGCAATGCTTGTGGATAGAACTTGCAAATCCGCAGTTAAAACTGAAGAAACTCGATGTAGTCTTGTAGAAGAAAAAACCCGCACGCTTGAAGAGGCGGTGTCCTGGTAAGGACGAATAACCAGTCATGTCAAGCCCTGAGTCACCAATAATCGGCGTCATGCCGTTTGGCAACACGGCGTGCCGTATTGCTTCAGTCGCCTTAGCGAGCGTGGCGTCAAGCGCTGTTAGTTCAGGTGATGTTATGGCATGAAATCGACAAAAGCGAGCGACTAGGTCAAAGAGCCTGAGATTAAAGTCAAAGTACCCGACAGAATTCTCAAAGCAAAACCCCTCGTGATCAAACATCGTCTCAAGCTGATTGCCTGTTCTCTGAAGGGCCGTTCTTTTGAACTGTACGACTTCCATATTGTGGAGATAGGCAGAAATATGCAGCAAAGCAAAATCGATCATGACCCCATGGTTGCCAGGGATCCATAGTGTGTTGCTGCTCAGGTAATCGCCTATGCGGAGCAACAATCTTTCTACGTCAGGACGTAGTTCCCAATCTTCACCAAAGATCTCTCGGGTCTTTATAAGGACGATGACCGCCGTGGCCATAAGGTGATCTTTCGAGTTCATGAGTTTTGATGACGCAATAAGACCGTCACAAACGGGAATGTAGCTCCGCACGATCCCGGTCACACAGGCGCGAATCGATTGGTCACAGGAAGCCGTATATTCGTCGAGCAGTGGGTTTAAGAACGACAAGGACTTAAGCCACAATTCAATTGAAAAGGTATTTACTTGTGGGATGTATGACCATAAGACATCTGGCTGATCGAGTGATAAGCTGTCGCCCCCTGCATACTCTAATGAATAGATCTTGTCTGAGACGAGTTTTTTGGCAACTTCGTCAGGAATCGGAGAATAGATCATATGTGCGAAAGTATCAATACTGCTAAAGTGTGTCATTCATCTGTCCTTGTAGAGTTAAAAGTATATCATTGTAATGCACGACAACAGGAAAATCATAGAATCGCATATTTGCTGTGAAAGCCTCATCGCGTGTCGAAAGTGTTGTCAGGGCTTCTCTGAGGCATCTGTCTCCCGTATAGCAGATGTCATTCTTTACTAGGTAATCGCGCCGTATGACCATCGCCTGGCAGTTGACCGGCATGAACTTGTGGTCAAGCAGTGATTCCCAGCTGTTAGGAATCGGGGCGCATGTAAGGCTATGGCCAGGCTCGTGAGTATCCTTGGCACTGAGTTTTACGTTACCGCCTGCTATTAAGGTGAGGTCGGGCTCAGCGTCAAAAGCTGCGAGCAGCCGCGCATAGCCGTCACCGACAGCCTCGTTGTCGGGGTCGAGGAAGGTTACGAGCGGCTCCTGGGCAAGCACGAGGCCTTTGTTGCGCGCACGCGACGCCGAGCCCGAGTCGCCATCTGCAAAATAAAACGCCTCCACATTGTCGTGCGCATCGGCGATCTCGGCTACTGCCTGGGGGGTCTCGCCATCGGTGGAACCGTCGTCTATGAGGTAGACGCGCATCTGGTTGAACACCGAGCTGCGCAGCAGGCTCCTGAAGGAGCGCCCCTTGAGGTAGACGCCGTTGTTGTATACAGGCATGATGACGGCGAGGCGCTTCTCTGTGCTGGAGGTATCCCGGCCGTAGTGCGGCGCGAGCACCTTAAAGCCGAGCAACCCTACGGGTGTCTGTCCTGCGGCCACCTCCTGCGCAGAGGCGCGGCGCAGGTCGAACAGTGCGTCTCGTGCGGGTACAGGTCCCTCGACGTACTCGTAGGCACCCTCCTTCTCCTCCCAGGTGGCGAAGGAGGTGTAGCCCACGTCGGTGAACTTGTGGGCGTTTACGAGGTCCTCAAGGAAGTGCCTGTCATGCCTGCCAGACCCGAGTAAGACACAGTAGCCCTCAGACGGCAGCGCGACAAGGGCATCAGGTCCCGACGACGAGAGGTCCACGAGTCTATGCGCCGCGTAGGTCTGCGCCTCGAAGTCGGCGCGTGCCTCCGCAGTCACCTCGCCACAGAGTATGAGCACCCCTTTTTCCTCGAAGCGCTCTGCGAGACCGACGGCCGAAAACACCGTGTTGAGCCGGTCGAAGACGGTGCGCCCCGAAAAGACTTCACGGATGCCCTCGAGCTGCATGCTCAGCACCTCGTCAGGGGTGTAGCCGTCGATGATGCGTCCGACTTCCTCTGCCCACAGCGGCGTGAAGATGCCGGGGAAGTTCTTACTGAGAGCCAGCGCGTAGTTCGAGACGAGCAGCACGCCGAGGGCTTGCATCTCATAGACGCGTACGGCGCACATGGTGGCGGAGTCAGTCACAATGTTGAGGTTTAAGGAGAAATCGAAGAGCTTGGACGCCTTCTGCAACTCTAGGTAATCTACTGTGGGCACAATGTGAGAAGCATATTCACTAGGGAACTTGCAGTGCTCATAATCGAGATAATAGTTTCTATCTATGATCAGAGGGACCTTTGTTTTTGATGCCAATATGCCCGTTAACATCATTTGCATGCTGGCGCAGCGCTCTGGCCAACGCTCGTACCAAGAGCCGGCAAACAGTATTGTGTCGAGAAAAGAGTCAAAGCCGCAGCTATGCCTGCGCAGAAGTCCGATGGGGTTGTGAACCAAAGGATTTATGCCATACTCCAAGACAAAAACATGATCATTGTTGGTGTCGTGGCGATAATCATCTACCACCTCGCTGCATGTTGTGAAAATAACGTCAGCAGCTTGTGCAATAGGGAGATACTTTTGATACTCGACAGGATCTTCTCGAGAGTAAAACACGGTCGGAATCCCTAAAGATCTTGCATACATAATAACTTCTGTTGCTTTCAATACGCCAGATGGACCGTTGTACTCATTTGTGACACCCATTCCCTTCCAGCAGCTGATATAGAAGACGAATTGGTATCCGGAGCTGTCTATCTGCTCATGGTAGCCGACATACGAAAGGTACTCAAGATCCAGGGCACTAGAGAAGGTGTCAAATTGCATGGGATCAGTAATAATGCCAACTTTGGGTCGAAGATCTTGTGAGGCGTAGTAGCCTGCTCCATTGCTTGAGGCAATAGATTTACAGAGCTCATGGTATTCATTATTAAACTGCAAGATCTTACTATTTTGCATTCCTCATAACTCCTGTCCTCAATTGTTCAAGCCTATGGGTCTTGTTTGTTTGTTTGCTGACCATAGTGTTCCTGAAGGTAGTTAAGAGTTGTCTGAGGGACAAGAAGGCTAATAGATGCGAAATCCCGTTCTTTCAGCAGCCTTCTAACCCTGCTCGCGCTTATTGGCTCATTCATCATGGCTTTGCGGGGAATGACAACCAAATCGACTCCGTATCGTGGCAGAATATCGAGCAATGCCGCATTGTACTGTCGGGTGACTGCATCTATTGGCTCATCGCCAACAGAGCGCACAGTGATATCGAGTGATGGAGCAATATATTTCCCAAAAACATGCACGTCTGTCGAGGCATCTATAACTTTATCTTGCAATTTGTCTTTATGGCTATACGCATCAAAAGTCCTTAGAGAAATGATGAATTCGCCGCTAGGAATGACTGTAACGTTTTGCAGGTCCGCTAATCCCTCCTGGACAAGTTTTATTCGCGTTGCAAAGGGAAAGTATGACGAGTCTTCCTCAACGACAAAAACATAGAGGTGTGCGACTTTTCCTGCTGCTGTCTCAACTAGATAGCGATGTCCCATGGTAAAAGGATTACAATTCATCACAACGGAGCCGATAGGTTTTTGTATAAGCTTAAGCTTGCCCAAGTATTGTTCTAAACCAGACATGTCTTCGCCTAAATTGAAGAAGGCAGTGTTGTTGCTTTCTGCATGTTCTGTATCGGTATTGCCGCTATTCTTATCACGGGAGTTGGCTGCACTGTCAACATCACATAAGGAGAATGCGCCATTATTCATAAGAGCAGCAAACAGCGCATCTGCAACGATCTCGTTGCCTTTGGAATTCATATGTGAATCGTCCCAGAACACCTCACCAAATTGGTGGGGGCGACGAAATACTTCATTTAAGTCGATGGTGGGAACTTGACCAGCAAAGGGGAGAAAGTGGTCTTCTCTGCAAGTCATGAATACTGTGATGTCATTAGGCTGAATAGGGAGAGTCTCCATCAGGCGAATCTGCTGTGCTTCAGGGGCACCGGCATAATTGGAGCAATTGACAACTCGATAGTTATAACTACTTTTATTTATAAGCTTTTGTAAACAAGATGGAATAGTGTGACTGTCATCGGAGCCAGACCCAAAGACCTTGCTCGAGCCAAAAACCCAGATAGTAGCTTGAAAACTGTCTGGCACATTGGTTGTCAGACGATGATTGCTCACTACATTCACACAGTTGCTTGTCCGATTTGCCAATACTTGGAGTCCATTTGGGTGGCGTAGTATCTCTGGACCCGGAATACATTCTAAAACATAGTCATCGGTATACTTGTTTGCTTTCCAAATTGGGTCATCAAACTCTGGGTCGCTGCGATGTGCCCTCCACTCATCCATGAAGCATGCGACATGCTGCTCGTGAGGTGATAGAGAATCGCCGTAGCGTTTTTTTAATGACAGGACAGTCGCCTCATAACAGACCAATACCTTATTATGATCCGCGAGTTTGGCGGCAAGTTTAAGAATGGGGGAATAATATGTTTTCTCAATAAACATTTTTTTAACAAACGAATTAATGTTAAGGAGGGGTGTCTCACCTAGCAACGCCTTAAGATCCCCTTCGATAGGCCAGTCATAATTGTCAATGAGTAAAATATCATAATTATGTGTAGTTATTGTGGATAAATCTAGCGTTTGATAGTGTCCGACCGTAAAGTTCATCTGAAGTCCCACCGAGGCTTTTGGTGTATAGACGTCAATCCAATTACGCGTGTATGATGCCCAATAGTGCATCATATGGCCTATATAGGTCGACGAGTATACTGCAATAGAGTTGTATCCCTCGTTTCTCAATTCCTCGAAAGGATCTACACCGACAGTTTGGGCACTTGCAATAAGAGCAAGGCTATACATTATTTCTGGGTCAGACATGATGCTCTGCTGTACAAGAGAATAACTCAAGAATCTCATTGAGGATCGCTAGCCCACCGTGCATCTCGCCTATGGGGAGCAAAGAAAGTTTAGTAAGATACCATCTTTTAAAATAATACTCAAAACGTAAGTTCACATAATCATTCAATAACTCATGCCTATGAAAAAACAGGGCAGCCGCTTTCTCGGTAGCGAGGTGTTTTTCAAAAAACGATACTGAAATACTACTTGCAGCACTATCATCTCGATCCGCAAAATACACTTGGAATGGTACGTCGATTCCATGGGCTTTTACTGAAGAGGCGCCACACAGTTCTTGAAAGAAGAGCGTGTCTTCTCCGAGGCCGCCTTCTACAAAGCGGATGTCGTGCTCGGCGAGGTAGTCGCGTCGAACAATCATTGTCTGGCAGTTGAGCGGCATGAACTTGCGGTCACGCAGGAACGCGCGGCTGTCGAGTATCGGGCCGTCTGCGGGGCTAAGGCCAGGTGCATGCGAGGCGTCGGCATAGAGCTTGTGTGTACCACCAGTTACGAAGGCGAGCCCAGGCTCGGCGTCAAAAGTAGCGAGCAGTCGCGCGTAGCCGTCGCCTATGGCCTCGTCGTCGGGGTCGAGGAAGGTCACGAGCGGCTCCTGGGCAAGCTCGAGGCCTTTGTTGCGCGGCCTCGACGCCGAGCCCGAGCCGCCGTCGACGAAGTAAACCGCCTCCACATTGTCGTGGGCTTTGGCGATCTCTGCCACTACCTGGGGGGTCACCCCGTCGGTCGAGCCGTCGTCGATGAGGTACACGCGCATCTGGTCAAACACCGAGCTGCGCAGCAAGCTCCTAAAAGAGCGCCCCTTGAGATAGGCACCGTTGTTGTACACAGGAATAATAAGAGCCAGGCGCTTCTCCGTGGCGGAGGTGTCCCTGCCGTAGCGCGGCGCGAGCACCTTGAAGCCCATAAGCCCTGCAAGCGGCCGGTCAGAGGCAATTTCACTCACTGAGGCGCGTCGCAGGTCGAACAGCGCGTCACGGGCAGGGGCCGGGCCTTCGGCGTACTCGTAGGCGCCCTCCTTCTCCTCCCAGGAGGCAAAGGAGGCGTAGCCCACGTCGGTGAACTTGTGGGCGTTCACGAGGTCTTCCAGGAAGTGGCGGCTGTGTCTGCCGGGCCCGAGGTAGACGCAGTAGCCCTCGGACGGCAGCGCGGCGAGGGCGTCTGGCCCTGGCGCCGAGAGGTCCACGAGCCTGCGCGCCGTATAGGTCTGCGCCTCGAAGTCGGCGCGCACCTCCGCGGTCGCCTCGTCGCAGAGCACGAGCACCCCCTTCTCCACGAAGCGCTCCCCAAGGCCGACGGCTGTGAACACCGTGTTGAGCCGGTCGAAGACGGTGCGCCCCGTAAAGACCGCGCGGATGCCCTCGAGCTGCATGCTCAGCACCTCGTCGGGGGTGTAGCCGTCCAGGATGCGCCCCACTTCCTCGGCAAACAGCGGCGTGAAGATGCCGGGGAAGCTTCTGCTGAGCGCGAGCGCATAATTAGACACGAGCAGCACGCCGAGTGCCTGCATCTCGTAGGTGCGCATCGAGCACATGGTGGCGGAGTCGATGATGCTGTTGAGGTTCAAGGAGTAGTCAAAGAGCTTGGACGCCTTTTGCAGCTCCAGATAGTCAATTGCAGGGGCAATGTACGGCTCGTACTTGCTTGGGTAGTGATAGTTGGCGCTGGCACGGCCAGAGTTACGGTCAAGCACCAGAAGCGCGTGCATGGTCGAGGCGAGCACGCCGTCAAACAGCATGCAGATGCTCTCTTGTCTCTTGGGGTACTTTTGCATCCAGGATCCAGCGAACAGAACGTTCTTTCGAAGGCGTCCCTGGGCAAGCCAGCCCCGTCTCATCATCCCCACGGGGTTGTGGACGAGTGGGTTGACGCCAAACTCCAAGACGTGCACGTGGCGATTGCCCGTGTCGCGCCGGTAGTCGGGCAGCTTCTCGCGGGCGGTGGTGAAGATGTAGTTCGCGGTCTTGGCAACGTCGATGAAGACCCCGTAGTTCGAGGTATCTTCAATCGTGTAGAACACCGTTGGTATTTGCTGGTCCTTCGCATAGTTCAGTATCTCGATGGCGGCATCGATTCCCTCGCGGCCGGAGTACTCGTTGTCTTTAAGGCCGAACCAGCAGCTGACGTACATGACCAGGTCAAAGCCCCCGTCCGCAATCTGCGCGGCATAGGTGGCAGGGGAGAGGTACGTGAGGTCGAGGGCGCACGCGAGCGTCTCATACTCGAAGTTGTCAGTAATGATGCCCACCTTGAGCGTTGAGCGCCCATAGTAGCCCGACCCGTTGCTGTCAGGGATCTGCGCTATAAGCGCCCGGAACTCTTCGCTGAACAAGTTGGCGTCGCTGTGCTCCACTGCGCGTCCTTATCTCTTTGCCTGTTCGAGTTCGGCAGGCGCAACCGAAAAGAGATTGCCAAAGTTGACCACCTGCGCCCCGTCGAGCTGGCCAACGACGTTGCGCGTGTCGAATACCAGCGGGTGCTGCATCATGCCCACATAAGGCTGCAGGGCGTCTTCCTTGAACTCGTCGTGGTCGGTGAGCACGATCGCGATGCATGCGTCCTGCATCACCGACTCAAGCGGCACTGCGTACTCGCTTACGCGGGGGTCAAAGACCGCGACGACGCTGCCCGACTTCTGAAGCGACGAGATGACGTCGAGTGCGGGACTCTCGCGGCAGTCGTCCACATTGCCCTTGTAAGCGACTCCGAGCACCGCGACTTTTGCGTGGCTGATGCTGAGCCCTTGTTCGAGCAGGAGTTTTTTTGCCTTTGCCGTCACGAATCCTGGCATGCTCTCGTTGGTGGCCCGCGCCAGCCGGATGATGTTCGCCTTGTCGGGGGCCTTGGAGCTCACGAAGTACGGGTCTATCGCAAGGCAGTGCCCGCCGACGCCTGGCCCCGGGGCGTGGATGTTGACGCGCGGGTGCCGGTTTGCGAGGCTTATCACATCGAGGCAGTTTATTGAGAGCTCATCACATATAATCACTAATTCATTAGCTAATGCAATATTAAGATCGCGAAATACATTCTCGATACACTTGGCCATCTCGGCAGTTTTAGCCTCAGTCGTGAATATCGCGCCCTTTGAGACGATTCGGTAAAAAGCAGCTGCCTTATCGGCGCAAGCGGGGGTGTAGCCGCCGATGATGCGATCGTTGTTCACCAGCTCAGAAATAATGTTGGTAGGAAGCACACGCTCAGGGCAGTGGGCCAAAAAGACGTCGGAGCCGATCACGAAGCCCGCCTCAGCAATGAGGGGGACGACGTAGTCCTCGGTCGAGCGCGGTGCCATGGTTGACTCGATGATGACCGCGTTGCCTGGTCGCAGGCAGGGCAGCACCGACTCGATGGCCTTGAGCACGCTCGAGAGGTCGCAGCTCTTCAGGGCGTCGTCTTTGAACGGGGTCGGCACGGCGATGATGAACACGTCGGCGGGCTCGGGGGCCGTTGAGGCCTTGAGCCGGCCACATTTGACGGCCTGCTCGATCAGCTCAGACAGGCCTGGCTCGTTAAAAAAGGCCTCGCCACGGTTTATCGAGTCGACGATCCGCTCGTTGATGTCGACCGCCAGCACATCGCAGCCTTTGTCGGCAAAGACTGCCGCAGTCGGCAGCCCTATGTACCCACAGCCGATGACACAGACCCTGGTATTCTCCATGCAGCTTCCTTACTTGGTTTCTCTTGAGACCCCTTGCGGGATGTTAAGCTATGCGCATTCCTATACAATTTTGGGTTGATCGGCACCCAAAGGGAACCGACCTCGTTGGATTGGCGCCAAACGGCAACCGATACTATGAGATTATAGCGAAACAAAGATCCAGAGAAAGCCGGAGGCATGTTTGCAGACCAAACAGACGCGCATTGGGGCGTTGGTTATGTATCAGGGTCGTTTGACCTGTTTCACGTTGGGCACCTCAACCTGTTGCGCCGCGCCAAAGAGCGTTGCAGCCGGCTGATCGTCGGGGTCTTGAGCGACGAGGCCATCGAGTATTGCAAGAAGAGACGGCCAGTCATCCCCGAGTCGGACCGGTTGGCGATCGTCGCTGCCATCTGCTATGTGGACGAGGCGGACTACACTACCCGGCACCTGCTCAACAAGGTCAACGCCTGGGAGAAGTACCGCTTTGACGCCATGTTCAGCGGCGACGACCACGCGGCGGACGGCTGGGCCAAAGAGGAAGATGAGCTTAAGGGGCTCGGCGCTGATTTGGTGTTCTTTCCCTACACGCCCCAGGTCTCGACGAGCATGCTCAGAGAGCTGCTCGGCCAGTGACCGCGAAGACGAGGGAGAGGTCTCTGCCTCTGATGCCCGTAGGGGTGTTGACGTGACGAGGCCGAGGCAACAGGGCAAGGTGAGCATGGTCATCCCGTGCTATAACAAGGAGCGGTTTATTGCGGCAACCTTCGATACTGTGTTGGCACAGACTTGGGAGAACGTAGAGCTCGTGCTGGTGAACGACGGCTCGACCGACGCCACGAGGGACATCATCGCGCAGTATATTCCGCGTTTTGCGGACCGTGGCTATGAGGTAGCGCTCATCGACCAAGAAAACATCGGCGTATGCGGTGCGGCGAAGGCCGGCCTTGAGCGCGCGAGCGGCGACTTCGTCTGCATGATAGACGCCGACGACGAGCTTGACCCGGCGTACCTCTCCACCATGGCGCAGTGGCTTGACGACCATGTGGACTGCCAGCTCGCCATTTGCAGCGGCGTCAACTTCAAGCAGGGCGCCACTGGCAGAGAATACTGGCACTACCCCTCGACCGACCTGCCCGCCGACGACAATGATATCGCCCCCGAGCACTTCCTTATCGGCAAGTCAATCCGCAACACGGTCTGGATCTATATGGCGCGCGCTTCGTACCTGCGTGCCTGCGGCCTGCCCCAAAGTTACGTGACCGATACGCGCGGCTCGCACGAGC
Source organism: Coriobacteriales bacterium (assembly GCA_031279835.1). Classification (GTDB taxonomy): domain Bacteria; phylum Actinomycetota; class Coriobacteriia; order Coriobacteriales; family UBA8131; genus JAITHV01. The sequence goes on along the minus strand of JAITHV010000064.1, from coordinate 27,247 downwards.
CAGGCTACGTCATACCGCTCTTGGCCCAAGGCGGCGCGAAGAAGTACTTCCCTGTTGCCCTCTATCACTTCAACGGCAGTGGGGAGGGGCACTCGCAGTTCAAAGACATGGCCCATGCGCAGCGCTTCTACGACGAGTACCACCGCCTGTGCGTGTGCGCTGTTGACGCTTTGCCTGACTGCGTTGCTGGCTTTGCTCGCAAGGCCTTCCTGCGGCGTGTGTCCTTGTTGTCTCGGGCAACGCACCTGTACCGGGTTGCCGTGCTGCTCAAGGCTCCGGCTTTGCAGCTGCGGGCGTATTCTGAGAAGATGCTCGATGCGGTGAACGAGGTCTATGGCGTGTTGCCGGCGATCAGCACCGAGCGGTTCTGGGGTCACGAGAGGCAGCTTATGTCCGCTGCGGAGGCACGGGTGTTTGGCGGCGGAGGAGAAGGCGCGTTCCCGGAACTGTGCTACACTGCGCTGTCGAGGTTAGGAGGATAATGTCAGTTTTTGCGCTCGAGACAGACAAGAGGTGGACGACTGGGTACATCTCGGGGATCTTTGACGGGTTTCACATAGGGCACCTCAACTTGATCCGCCGCGCGAAGGAGCGCTGCGACCGGTTGGTGGTCGGTGTGCTCTCAGACGACGCGGTCATGCAGATCAAGCATGAGCCCCCCACGGTCAAGCTGCAGGACCGGATCGCGATAATCGAGGCCCTCAAGTACGTGGACGAGGTTGATGTGACCTCGCCCGTGCTGCTCAACAAGGTCGCTGCCTGGCATCGCTACAAGTTCGACGCCATGTTCAGCGGCGACGACCATCTGCATGATGCCGGGTGGACCTGGGAAGAGGAACTGCTTAACAACCTCGGGGCCGAGCTGGTCTTCTTCTCCTATACCGAAGGGGTCGACGCGTGAGCGCTGCGGCAGTGCCCAAGCCGCTCGCCTGCGAGTTCGCGTGCCATGCTGAGCTGGCAAAAGTTGTCTTTGGCGACGCGCCGCTTGACCAGAAGGCCAAGGCAATGCATGCGATAAAGGAGCAGACGCCGTTGCTGCGGCAGCTCTTTGCTGCCTGCGACGCCGCTGAGCGCCACGCGGTGCAGGCCTATCTAAAGACTGCTGACCTGCCACTGCTCAACACCTCTGCGCTTGCGACAAAAAAGGGCATCGCGTTTTGTGCCACGTTCGGTCGCTCAGGCGACCAAAGCTGCTATATGCCGCCTCGTGAGATCGCGTCTGTTGCGCTGCGGGAAGGGGAGTCAATCGACTGGCAAGTGATATCTGCCGGAGGTCGTCCTGGGTTGTATGCGGATGATAATTATAATTTCTATTATGCGTCACAATGCTATGGCTCTTTTGACCTCGTGGACAGCTTTGACCGCGAGGTGCTCGAGTCCCATGCAGCCTGGGGTGCCGACGCCTTTGCGGTAGCTCTTAATAAAGACGTGCCCGACATGGTTTACTCGCGTTCTCATCCAGTGGCGTCGCATCTGCCGGCCATAGCCTACAAGCTACAGTACCCCAGTGTTCGGTGGGTGGCGAGAATGGGCGACCCTCTAAGCATGTCGGTGACCAACAAGAGGGACCATATTCCTCAAGTAGTCCCAGAGTTGAGCAAATATTCTGATGACTACTATGAGTCGATCGAACTGGCAATCTATGACCTTGCCGACCAAGTGCTGGTGACCAACGAGAACCAATTCCTGCATATGCATGCGTACTGCAGGTCGCAGGACTTGAAGGCAAAATTCAGGGACAAGGCCGTCGTGTTCGCGCCTCCTTCGCTCGATAGTCGCTATTGTGATATACATCACTCTAAATATCAGCTAGTTAACGAAGTTATCAACATAGCTTACTTTGGTATTATGTTCTATCGGGGAAGGGAGTTGAGGTCATTTTTTGAGTTGCTCGAGAACCCACAGGTCGTGCTTCACATCTTCGCCCCGGTGTTTCCCAAGCAGGAGTTAGAGGCATGGAGCTTCTCAGTCGCCAGCCTGACAGACGACGCCCTGCAAAACCATGCCCGGGTTTGCGTCAACGACGCAGTGGGCAACCTCGAGTTCTTGAACATAGCCCAAAAAATGGACTACCTCTATGTCGAGGACCTGGAGTTTGCCGGCCCCATTAACCCCTACTTGCCCTCGAAGGTCGCCGACTACCGGTGCGCTGGCTCCAAGATACTCGCAAAGGTGCAGGAAGGGAGTGCTTTGTCAAAGATCGACCACCCTGACGTCATCAGGTTCACTGAGGTCACCCCGGATCTTCTCGACAGCCTCGCCAAACAATAGCGCACTGCCGCGCAGCTATCCTTCATAAGGGTGACGCACGTTCTCCTTCTCGGTCAGATCGTGCACCAGGTGCACCACTGGGATGTCGACAAGCTTCTCGATCTCTTGCTTTTGAACCTCGTCGTCTTCGAAGTGCTTCTCGACTCGCACGCCATTATGGAGGAGCTGCTGCAAGAGCATGCCTTTGTGGGCGCCCGAGCTCTCGCGGGTCTTGCTGGCAAAAGGCCGGGGCTGAAAGAAGACCGCGTTGAGTATTCCCCTGCTATGCAGGTAGCGGTAGGTCTCACGAGCCTCCTCAAAGGAACGGCCAGTGATGATAATGTCGTCCGGGCCTGGCGTTATCCCCAGGGTGATCACGCCGTCGAGGTCGTATGAGTTGATGCTGCCTGAAACCGAGGTCATGGGCGTCACGCCTGCTGCTTGCCAGACTTCATGGTCGCCGTCAGCTGGCGTTGTGCCAGCGCCGCGCACTCAGCCTGGGCATCGGCGAGTGTCATCTGCATCGGCGGCGTCTTCTGGGTCCAGGCGCTCGGGCCACGCAGCGCCCCTGCAATGCCGAGCTCGTGAGCTACTTTTAGGTACCGTATGGCGTCTATGACAACTCCTGCAGAGTTTTCTGAGTCGCAAACCGAGAGCTTGGCGTCAAAGCTTATCGGCGCATCGCCAAAGCCGCGCAGAAGCAGGTTGAAGTAGGCCACCTTGGTGTCCTTCAGATAGGGTATGAAGGTACTCGGTCCGGCAAACAGGCTGTCTTTCTCAATAGAAACCCCGCGCAGCTCGCTTTGTGCGCGAATGACGTTTTCTTTGGATTGTTTCTTCGACGAGAGGCGACTTTGGACCATCATGTTGTTGAAGTCAGTGTTGCCGCCAACATTGATCTGCTGGTGAAAGTCCACGACGGCGCCCCGGTCGAGCGCAAGCTCTTGCAAGACTTGCGATACCACGCTCGCGCCGAACTGCGAGCGCATGTCGTCTCCGATGATCGGCAGGCCTGCGTCGGCAAAGCGCCGCTCCCAGGTCGGGTCCGAGGCTATGAAGACGGGGATGCAGTTGACCATCGCGACGCCTGCGTCGATGCAGCACTGGGCGTAATACCTCGTGGCCTCCTCAGAGCCAACGGGGCAGAAGTTGAGCAAGACGTCAGCTTGGCTCTCTTTGAGCAACTGCACCACGTCTACGGGGTCAGCGCCGGAGAGGCGAAAGCCGCGGTCAGGGTCCTCGCTGAGCATGTGCTCAGAAAACCCGTCGAGCGGTTGGCCCATCTGCACAAGCGGTCCAGCGGGAACCTGTGGCATGAACACCCGCGCACAGTTGGGCTGCTGGAAGATCGCCTCGCCCAGAGGGAGCCCTACTTTGCGCTCGTCAATGTCAAAGGCGGCGACAAACGTAATGTCTCGCGGATAATACCCGCCGATGACGGCGAACATAATTCCGGGAATCGACTCTTGGTCTGCGTCTCGGTAGTACTCAATGCCCTGGTACAGGGCGCTGCAACAGTTGCCAACGCCTACAACCGCTACCTTAATTTTATTTGGCATTCAGTCTCCACCTAGAGTGTCGATACGAGTGTCATTCCCCTCAGGGATGATGTTGTTCTATGCGCACAATACTACCAAACTCGCGCAGGATTTGAAACACTGGGCTTGCGCAGACTGCGCGGGGTCTCACGGACGGGCACGGCGCACGCTGCTGCTTAGTCGTGGCTGCGCTGCTTGATGTCGGCGCAGGGGTTAATCTTGTATCATGTCTCATGCGCTCGGGAGCAGCCTTGCGGCTGTCTTTTGCGCAGACGCTTGATTGACCCGTTTGCCCGCCGCCCATCCCGCCCCTGACCCTGGGAGACCGTGCCTTGCACCGCCTTGTCGTCGTATTGTTCCGCATTGCCTATCGTCTCATGCGCGCCCGTCCTGCGCGGTGTCGTGTGGCGTTTCTCTCGCGCCAGTCCGCGCGTCCCTCGTTGGACTTCCGTCTGCTCATGGCGAGGCTTAACGAGCGCGACTCCAAGCTCGACGTCGCGTATTCTTGTTGGGCAGACAAAGGCGCCTCTCGCCGTGCGGCGCTTGCCAGCAGCCTGCGTCAGCTCAAGCTGGCGGCAGGCGCGCACGTGTGCGTGATAGACGGCTACGTGCCCGCCGTGTCGCTTCCGCGCCTTGACCCGCAGACGCTTGTCATACAGCTCTGGCATGCGCCCGGTGCCGTGAAGCGCTTTGGGTGGCAATCCGTCGGCACCCCAGCGGGCCGCAGCAGGGCGCAGGCGCACGGCCTGCGCATGCACGCCAACTACTCAGTCGTTGTGGCGGGCGGCAGAGGGGCCCAGGCCCCCTATGCCGAGGCCTTTTGCTGCGACCCCTCGGTCATCCGCCCCTGGGGGCTTCCGCGCATGGACTACCTGCTCGATGACGCCTTTGCCCCTGAGCGGCAGCGTGTCCACGAGCGCCTGGCCCCGCAGGTCAAAAGGCGCGACGGCCAGGGGGCGACCGTCTTGTACGTTCCGACTTTTCGCGCTGGCCCCGACGGCGCCTCGCGCGTGGCTGCCTGGGCTGACGCGCTTGCCGCCGCGCTCTATGACGTGGGTTGCCAGCTGCTGTTCACGCCGCACGGGCTGAGCGCGAGCGGCCCGCAGGCCTCGGCGGCCCCGCCTGGCCAGCCGGCCTCGGCGGCCTCGCCCGCCCAACAAGCCTCGGCGGCCCCGCAGGCCTTGGCGGCCTCGGCGGCCCCGCAGGCCTCGGCGACCTCGGCGGCCTCGGCGGCCTCGGCGACCTCGGCGGCCACGCGCTACCAACAGGTGCACGGCGCTGCCAGCCTCGACCTCCTCGGCTTCGCGGACGTCGTGGTGACCGACTACTCTGCCGTGGCCTTCGAGGCCGGCCTTCTCCACAAAGAGGTCGTCTTCTATGTTCCCGACATTGAGGAGTACCGTGTCGCGCCCGGCCTGAACATCGACCCAGTGCGCGAATTCCCGTCAATTGCTTTCTCGGACGCCCAGGCTGTGGCATACTACCTACAAGAAGGACGCTCGGCCAGGCGCTACGAGTCCAGCGGCTTTTGGGACTTTTGCGACCGCTACCTGGAGCGCGAGCCCGGCAGCGCGATCGAGCATATCGTAAGCAGCATAGAAAGGCACCTAGAGGCTTGTTCGCTACCATAAAGCAGATAGTTGTAGACAATTACACATGGCGTCACCAAATTTGGGATCTTGCCTTAGTTGATATCAAAAAGACCTACCGGGGAGCGGTGCTCGGTTGGGCATGGATGTTCGCCAAGCCGCTCATATACATCGGGTGCTTTTGGTTCGCGCTCGATCTCGGGCTGCGCGCGAGCGACACGGTGGGGGACTACCCCTTCATCCTTTGGCTGGCAACCGGGCTTATCCCGTGGTTCTTCATGGCCGACATGCTGACTGCGGGCTCGGGAGTGCTCAAACGCTATTCCTACCTGGTCAACCGCATCAGGTTTCCGCTTTCTGCCATCTCGAGCTTCTTTGCGCTCTCGTCGCTCATGGTCTTTGCCGTGTGCTTTGTGGTGATGCTCGCCGTCGCACTGGCCTGCGGCATCCGCTTTGACGCGCATCTGGCCCAGGTGCCGCTCGTCGTGTTGGTCATGTACCTGTTCTTTGTGCTTTGGTCGATAATGACCTCGCCGCTCACGGCCATAAGCAAGGACCTCGGCAACCTCATCAAGGCGATGAGCCTGCCGTTGTTCTGGGTCTCGGGCGTCATCTTCAACGTCTCGGCGGTGGAGCACGGCTGGGTCTCTACCGTGCTCTCGTTCAACCCCGTGACGTTTTTTGTCACTGCCATGCGCGCTGCCGTCTGCGACCGGTATTGGGTGTGGGAGAAGCCTGAGCTGCTGCTGCCGTTCGCGGCGGTGCTGACAGTCACGGCGCTGTGTGCGCTATTAGCGCACCGGCAGTTCAGCAAGGGGGTCGCCGATGAGCTCTGAGCGGCCTTTGGTGCTGCACACGGAAGACACGTCGGCACCGTGCGCCATCCGCTTCGAGCAGGTCAGCAAGGTCTACCGCCTGTTCGAGAGCGAGCGCAAGCGGTTCTTGGCGGCCTTCTCCAAACGGGTGCCTTTTGAGGAGGTGCGCGCCAACGACTGCCTCAGCTTCGAGATCTGTCGCGGCGAGGCGGTGGCCTTCATCGGGCGCAACGGCGCCGGGAAGTCCACGGCGCTCAAGATGGTCACCGGCGTCGCGTATCCGACGAGCGGCACCATAGAAGTGAACGGCCGGGTGAGCGCCCTGCTTGAGCTTTCCGCGGGCTTCGACGCGCAGCTGACGGGGATCGAGAACCTTCGCATGCGCGCGCGACTGTGGGGGCTCACAAAAGAGCAGGTAGACGACCTGTTGCCGCGCGTCATCGAGTTTGCCGAGCTCGGGACCTTCATCAAGCAGCCGCTGCGCACCTATTCAAGCGGCATGCGCGCGCGCCTGGGGTTCGCGCTAGCAGTGAACATCGAGCCGGACATCTTCGTGGTGGATGAGGCGCTCTCGGTCGGCGACAAGCGCTTTGCAGAGAAGTGCCTCGAGCGCGTCCACGAGATCATCTCGGACTCGAAGGTGACGGTGCTGTTCGTGACGCACTCGTCCTCTTCGGCACAGGAGTTCTGCAGGCGTGGCATCGTGCTCGCAAGCGGCAAGGCGGTCTTTGACGGGCCGATCGACGCCGCCATCGAGCACTATGACACTCGGGAATGATGAGTGGGGAGGGGAAAGTGTCAAGGATTCTCAAAGAGCCCAAGTTGCCTGCTCGACAGTATGGTAAGATTTCTCGCGGAGGCATCGACGCAAGACATTCTCTACAAATATTTGGGAGGGCGGAGTGAAGTGCATGGTACAAAAGTCTTAAAGAATCAGTGACAGAGCACGATGAAGAAAACGAGCACTATTGGAACACGGAAAGTGAGTTGCTGTCTGGCAGAACTGCTGGCAGCGAGACAACGGGGTGAAATACTATGAAAAAGATAATCGTACATGCTAGCTTGACACTAATACTGGCAATAACGGGGCTGTTGTCAGTGGTCCCTGCAGCTTACGGCATGCCCGCGAGGCATCAAGCGGACGTTCCTGATGAGATCAGCTCTTATGGGGTTCTCAAGGGTCAAATAATTGTGAACTTCAAAAAGGGAGAAGACCCAACTGCGCGGCTCACTGCTTTAGCAGTCAAGCTCGCAGCACAGGGTGCGAAGAAGAACCCCGGCACCCTTCTCTACACCAATAAAGACGGGACCTTTGTTGCTGATGTCATGATTCCTACGCGCACGGCCATCGGCGTCTCAGAGGCTTTTTACGAGGCGCGCAACGACCCTTCCGTCATCGCTGCCGGGGGCCATTTTTTTGATCCGCCACCCGCTGACGACACAACTTACCCCTATGCCTTAGACCATATTCGTGTGACTTTTAAGAAGGACAAGAATCCTGCAAAACTGATAACAGCGCTTGCGGTCAAGCTTGCTTCGATCAACGCCACAAAAAACCCAGGCGAAATAACCCATCTTTATAGCGATGGGAGCTTCTATGCTGTAGTTTTAATCCCCAAAGAGATGAGTGAAACGGAAGCGGTCTCCATAGCGCTCAAAGACCCCACAGTAGAATCTGCCCAGCTTGACGAGTATGCAGAAAGCGAATCTGTTACGTTCGGTTTCGTCACCATCAACTCCAAGCTTGGCAATAACCTCGTGTTCGATATTGACGGTGCGAGCACGGCAAACGGCGCACGCATGCAGGTATATACGCGCAACTGGACCGTAGCACAGGTGTTTCAGGTGATATACAACAAAGAAGACCGCACCTATACCATCAAGAACCCCCGCAGCGGCAAAGTGCTCGACGTGCCCGGCAACAACGCGGTCGAGGGCCAGCGCCTTCACCAGTACGCTCCAAACGGAACCGACGCCCAGCGCTGGGTGATGGCGAGCTACAAGGACGGTTTTACGCTTGCGCCCAAGTCCAACCCCTCGCTTCGAGTCGATGTGATAGGGGCGTCGAAGACCCCCGGCACTTCTTTGCAGTTGTATCGCGAAAACGGCACCATGGCCCAGCGGTTCATCTTTGGCCCCAACGAGCAGAACCTCTTGCCAGAGGGGACGTACAAGATCGCCACTGCGAACAACACCCAGCAAGTCCTCGACGTGGCTGGCGCAGCGAGCGCCAACGGCACAAACGTCCAGCTCTATAAGGACAACGGCACCAACGCCCAGCGCTTTTCTGTCAAATTTGACGAGGCTACGGGCACCTATATGCTCACCAGCCTCGCTGCCAAGAAGCCACTCGACGTGGATGGCGCCAAGACAACCGACGGAGCCAATGTGCAGGTGTACGCTTCAAACAACACGCTCGCCCAGCGCTGGCGGGTAGAGATGATAAGCTACCGAACCTACCGCATCTACTCTAGCTGCAGTGGTCTTGCGCTTGACGCCGCAGGCGGGGCTACGGCCAATGGCACGAACGTGCACACTTGGACGCCCAACGGCACCAAGGCGCAGGTGTGGGTGGTAACCGCGGTGTAAGAAGTCCTGCGATCGGAGCGTTGCGGTCACGCAGCCTGTAACCCGACGGCAAGAAACGCGTCGGGTTACAGGCTGCGCTTGCATGCCCACTCGCCAGAATCGGCCATGAGCACGTTCACAAGTGGACGTTCTCATGGCCTTTTGTATTACTGGCTTTGACCGAGTGGCGACGCACAAACGTATCAACACGATAAAAAACCTATTGACTTTTCCGGTCAATAGTGATGAAGTATTAACCGTAGAGGTCAATGACCGCTGCGGTTATTGGTACAGGAGGTGATCACAATACGTGGTTTCGAAAACTTTGACAAAGCGCCCAAGGAAAAACAGCAAGCCGTCTTGACGGCAGGGTTTCGATGCTTTGCCGAGGATGGGTACAGAAAAACGGCGATGAGCGAAATCGCGGCAGCGGCGAACGTGTCAAAGCCCTCGCTTTTCCACTACTTTGGCAGCAAGCGCGAGATGTACCTTTACCTCTTCAGCTTCGCTTGTGACAAGATAGCGGGTCAGATACCTGAAGGCACTGATGATTTTTTTGAGTGCATATCAATCGGCTCGAAAATCAAGTTGGCGGTTATGCAGCAGCACCCCGGCATGTACGAGTTCTTGTTTTCTCTGGTCAAATCGGGCGATTCAGAAACGATCGAGATGCTAAAGCAAGAGAACGCCCAGGCAATAGCCGACGGAACTAAAAAGCTGTTTGCGCATGTCGACTGGTCACGATTTAAGCCAGAGGTTGACAAGAACGATGCAGTAGAAATGGTCTCAGCACTGTCAAATGGCTATTTGCGTGATTACATAGACAAGCCACGCGACGAGCTTGTAGAAAAAATGGATAAGCACTTGCGCTTGCTGAAACAGGCACTGTATAAGGAGGAGTATCTATGAGCGCTATAGTGATCAGCAACCTGACCCGAGACTACGGCGAAAACCGAGGCGTGTTCGACCTGTCGCTCACTGTTGGCAAGAGTGAGGCATTCGGTTTTCTGGGGCCTAACGGTGCGGGAAAAACAACAACGATTCGGCATCTCATGGGTTTCATAAAGCCAAAAGTCGGCACGGTTACCATTGACGGACGAGACTGCTGGCGCGAGCGTGACATTATTCAAAAACAGCTGGGCTACATCCCCGGTGAAATCGCATTCTTTGACGATATGAGCAGCGCAGAGTTCCTCAGGTTCACCGCCAAGTACCGTGGGACGGGCAATGCTCGCGAAAAAGAAATGCTCGACCGTTTTGACCTGTCGCCCAAAGGCAAAATCAAGAAAATGAGCAAGGGGATGAAGCAGAAAATCGGCATTGTCGCCGCATTTATGCACGACCCGGAAGTACTGCTTCTTGACGAGCCAACAAGCGGGCTTGACCCCCTGATGCAATGCCGCTTTATCGACCTTGTGACGGAGGAGAAAAAACGCGGCAAGACGATACTGATGTCGAGCCATATGTTCGACGAAGTGGAGCGCACGTGCCACCGCATCGGCATTATCCGCGCAGGAAGGCTTGTCGCGCTGGACACAACGGATGCCCTGCGAGACAAGCACGTTCGTCCCTACACGGTCAGGCTTGACGACGAGCAGACTGCGAGCGCGTTTGCCAAGGACTTTGACGGCAGGCAAGACGGTGTGGCGGTCACCGTAAGCACGAGGCAGACGCTTGAGCAGATTTTTTTGGATTATTATGATGTTAGCGGAGGTGACAGGTAATGTTCAACTTCACACTGTATAAGCGCGAGATGAAAAAGAGCATTCTGACACTCGTTATCTTTGCGGGAGTATTAACCATCTACATCACGATGATTGTGCAGATGTTTGACCCCGAAATGGCGAGCATACTAAACCAGTTTTCCGAGATAATGCCTGGGGTAATGACGGCGGTCGGAATGTCCGGCACAGTGACTACACTCATTGGATTCATGTCGTCGTATCTGTACGGCATGCTGTTGTTGTTGTTCCCGATGGTATATGTTGTTTTGCGGGCACATGGGCTTATCGGCAAATACGTTGATCGAGGAAGCATTGTCGCGCTTGTCTCTGCGCCAATAAAGCGCCGAGCCATAGCGTTTACGCAGATGAAAGCCCTCGCAAGTGGGTTGTTTCTGCTTGTGTCGTATATTACGCTACTAGAAATTGTTTGTTCCGAGGTTGTTTTTCCCGGTGAGTTGGAAATCGGAAGCATCCTGCTGCTCAATGTCGGCCTCCTCTGCCTGCAGCTTTTTATTGGTGGCATCTGCTTCCTTGCCTCGTGTGTTTTTAACGACGCAAAGTACAGCGTTGGCATTGGAGCGGGTGTCCCTGCACTCATGTATGTCATTCAAATGCTCGCCAACATAGGTGGTAGCGTCGAAAACGCACGGTACGCGACCTTTTTCACATTGTTCGACCCTGATGGGCTTATCGCAGGCGAAACGGCCGCCATTGCTGGAATCGTCGTTTTGTTTGTCGGGGCCTGCGCGCTGTTTGTTGCGGCAATCGTGGTTTTCAGCAAAAAGGACTTGCATATATGAGCGAAGAGCCTCTATGCCATTGCAACCAGCGGTGCAAGTCGCAGAAAGAACACAGAAAGAACGACGGCGATTTGCATGTGAAGCGGCATATATCCTATAATTCGCTTTCATGCAATTTCCGGTGAGAGGCACCGGTCCCCTCAGATAGATAAGGAACAGGCAATCATGGACATCATCCGTTCTCTAGAGCAAAAAGCCATTAAAGAGGACATACCTGAGTTTTTTGTGGGCGACAACGTAAAAGTGCACTACCGCATCACTGAAGGCAACCGCGAGCGCATACAGGTGTTTCAAGGCGATGTCATCCGTCGACATGGCGCGTCGTGCCGTGAGACCTTCACGGTTCGCAAGATATCGTTTGGCATTGGGGTTGAGCGCACGTTTCCGGTACATTCTCCCAAGATAGACAAGATCGAGCTTGTGCGCCATGGGGCCGTTCGACGCGCAAAACTTTACTACCTACGCAAAAAGATCGGCAAGGCGGCGCGTATTCGTGAGAAGGGCTTCTAGGCCGCGCTGCAAGCCACATTGCGGTCCCACGAGTAAAGACCGTAACATGCCTGACGAGCACACAAGAGCCCTCTACCGGCTCCAAAGCGAGCAGCCAGCAGGCTCTTGTGTGATCGGCATCGACGAAGTGGGGAGGGGGGCTGTGGCCGGTCCGCTTACGGTCGCAGCAATCGCCTTGCCCCTGGCGCCAATGGTGGAGGGCCTTGACGACTCAAAGAAGCTCTCGCCTCGGCGTAGGGATGAGCTTGCCGTATGCATCAAGGATGCTGCGATCGCCTGGGGGGTTGCCCACGTTGCCCCTGCCCGTATCGATCGTATGGGTATGGCGCGCGCGTTGCGCCTTGCGATGCTCGAGGCGCTTGAGGCCACGGACTGTGCGCCTGACCTGCTGCTTATCGACGGAAACCCCGTCCACATTCACCCTCAAGAGCATTGCGTCGTCAAAGGCGACGCGACGGTGGCGTGCATCGCAGCTGCCTCCATCATCGCAAAAGTAACGCGTGACGCGATCATGGTCAAGCTCGACGCCCACTATCCTGAATACGGCTTTGTGCGAAACAAGGGATACGCGACTGCCGAGCACCAAGACGCAATACGCTCGTACGGCCTTACGAAGCTCCATCGCAAGAGCTTTTGCACGGGCATTCTACAGGAGCGCCTGTTCGATGTTGTTTCGTAAAACAACATAAATATACAAAAAATAATACATAGTATTATAAATATTAATAGTAACAATGTATACTTGCTTTAGCAATGACTCACCGCAGGTACAGCCACGGTACATAGGCGGTACAGGTGCGATACAAGTCTTGTATAGGCACATGCCTCACTATCTCATGCACAAGCAAAATGAGCAGGTTATGAGAAGGGAGTGCGCATGGAAGCGACGCCAAAGTCCCCAACAGGGCGCAAGTCAACAGAAGGCCGCAGGCGCAGCAGCAAGAGAATGCCCAAGGAGCTGGGACGCAAAGGCGAAGAAGTCGCCTGCACGTACCTCGCGAGCCACGGCATAGGGGTGCTCGCGCGAAACTGGCGCTGCAGGGCGGGAGAGGCTGACATCATTGCTGTTGAGGATGACGACATCGTGTTTATCGAGGTCAAGACCCGGGCCTCGCTCAATGGTGGGCTTCCCGAGGACTCGGTGACCCGCGAAAAGCGCGCAAAGTACGAAAACATCGCCATGCACTACCTTGCACAAGGCGCTCATCCCAGCTCACGCGTGCGCTTTGACGTGATATCCGTGGTGCTCATCGGAGACGCGCGCGCGTTTTTGCGCCATCATCGTGACGCCTTCAGCGAAGGACAATAATGTCGCTATGGCGCAACGGGCATATGGGCTGTGTGCAAACAGCGACCATACAAGGCGTCGAGGCGGTGCCGGTGACGGTGGAGGTCAGCATAGGACAAGGCCTGCCCGGCATATCGATAGTGGGCATGCCTGATATAGCAGTCCAAGAGGCGCGGCTGCGGGTTCGCCTTGCTTTGCTGGCAGCAGGATACAAAGTTCCCAACGTTCATGCCGTGGTCAACCTGGCGCCAAGCTCGCTGCGAAAGTCTGGCTCAGGCTTTGACCTTCCTATCGCGCTCGGCTTTCTGGTGGCGACTGGCCAGATTGCGCCAGTACTCGTCGAGGGGCGTCTGTGTGTCGGCGAGCTCTCTTTGGATGGGTCGGTGCGAGCGGTCAAAGGCCTGCTGGCTTTCGAGAAGCTCGCACATGACTCAGGGCTTGTGCTGCTCACCGGCCTCGTCGAGCGCGGGGTGTACTCGGTCGAGCAGCAGCGGCATGCCTGCTTGACAAGCCTGGAGGACCTTCATGACGGGCACTTCACCACGCCAAAAGACCGCACGGACAAAGAGGTCACGGCCGACAGGGACTTCTGCGAAATAGACGGTAACGACTTGGCAAAGCGCGCGTTGCAGATCGCCGCCGCCGGCTCGCACGGCATCCTGCTCATCGGCCCGCCAGGTTCGGGAAAGTCGATGATGGCGGCGCGTCTGCCCACTATCTTGCCCCAGCTCAGCGAGGGCGAACGAATCGAGAGCGCGATGATCCACTCGGTTGCCGGACTGCCCTTTGATGCGCTGCTTGCCGGCTACCAGCCGTTCAGGGCCCCCCATCACAGCGCCTCACGGGCGGGAATCCTTGGCGGCGGCTCGCCCCCGCAGCCCGGTGAGGTCTCTTTGGCCCACAACGGCGTGTTGTTCTTGGACGAGATGCCCGAGTTTGGCTCCGTGGTACTTCAAATGCTCCGCCAGCCGATTGAGACCGGCACTGTCTCGCTCGCGCGAGCCCGTGGCACGACGGTGTTCCCTGCCAGGTTCTTGCTGATCGGCGCCGCGAACCCCTGTCCTTGCGGGTATTACGGCGACAGCCAGCGCGCTTGTCGCTGCACGCCTGCGCAGATCGTGAATTACCAAAGCCGAATTGGCGGCCCGCTCATGGACCGGTTTGACCTGGTAGTCAAAGTGTGGCGCTCCGACCCGTCCCAAGTGCTTCGGACGGGGCATGGCACGAGCTCCGCCTCACTGCTTGACGGCGTCTTGAACGCGCGCGCCTTCAAGGCCTTGCGCGAGCAAAAAGGCCTGGCCGCGACGGGCATGTGTCAAGAAGGAGCGGCAGCGCCGACGCCAGGCGTGACTCGGGAATGCGCAGTCGCGCCCGAGTGGTTGTCATCGCCCGCAAGCGGAAAAGGCATGAGGCTCATCGCCTCCTGCGGGCTTGGCGGCAGTGAGCAAGGTTTTCTTGAGGACGCCGCCCGTCACTATCACCTCAGCGGCAGGGGAATCATGCGCGCGCTCGCCGTGGCCCGCACTATCGCCGACATCGAGCAGCAGGAGAAGGTCTCGGTCGAGCACTTGCTTGAGGCTGTGACGTTTCGGGCAGACACCGAGGAAGAGCAATGAGCCGCCTGGGGCTCGTCGCAGCTTCACCAGCGGCATCAGGCGGACTTCCCGCGCAGCGCGAGGCAGCCTGCCCGAGCCCGCGCCATGAGTGGGCAAGCAGTCACCCCTTGTTTCCCGAAGGACTGAGCATGCTGTCTCAGCCAGTCAAGCGGCTCAACATCATAGGCAACGCAGACCTGCTCGCAGAGCCGATGCTGGCCGTGGTGGGAGCTCGCAAGGCGACTCCCTATGGCCAAAGCTGCGCGGAGCGCTTCGCGCGTCGCGCTGCTTTGGCGGGCGTCGTTGTTGTGTCTGGCGGCGCCATTGGCTGTGACCAGGCGGCACACCGTGCAGCGCTCAGTGCGCACGGCAAGACGGTCGTGGTCTTGGGCTGCGGCGCCGACGTCGTGTACCCATCGCGCGCAAAGCCGCTCTTCGACGAGGTGCTCGCAACAGGCGGGGCGCTCGTGTCAGAGGCTCCCTGGGGCTCGCCGCCCACGCGATGGGGCTTCAAGAACAGAAACCGCATCATTGCGGGGCTAGGCTGGGCCACTCTCATTGTTGAGGCAGGCCTACCGAGCGGAACCTTCTCGACAGCTGATGCAACGCTCGAGCAAGGCAAGGACGTCTTCGTCGTGCCGGGTTCCATCGACTCGCGGGAGTCACGCGGCTCAAACCGGCTCCTCGTCCAGGGCGCGATCCCCATTGTGGACTACGAGAGCTTCGACGACGCGTTGATCGCGACGTATGGCAAGCAGATGCGGCCTTTGGCTGCTGTCGCCTTGACGTCTGTTGAACCTGAGCTGGACGCACAAAGTGGCACCAGTCCCCTTGTCGAGGCGTGCAGGGCATGCCCTGTGCGCGCCGAGGAGCTGGCAGGGGCCTTGGGGATCGACCTACTGCAGGTCATACGCATGCTCTCGTCACTTGAGATCGAGGGAAGGGTCACGCGACTACGTGACGGACGCTACGCGGCACGAGCGCAGTGATGGCGTACAATAGGAGCATGGATACCACTGTTTCGTCGTTTGGCGCCGATTGGGCGCAACGCGGCCATGGCCTCTCAGCTCTGGTCGTCGGGGCTGGGCTTGCGGGGAGCGAGGCCGCATGGCAGCTGGCTGAACGAGGCGTCAGGGTGCGAATTGTCGAGATGCGCCCTGACCTTATGACGCCAGCGCATCGCACTGCCGAATGCGCCGAACTCGTGTGCTCGAACTCCCTGAAGTCCCTCAACCCCAGCTCAGCCGCAGGCTGCCTCAAGACCGAGCTGGCACTGCTTGGGTCGTTCGTGCTGCGATGTGCGCTTGACGCACGGGTTGCTGCCGGTGGGGCCCTGGCCGTTGACCGTGCGCGCTTCTCTCGCACGGTGACTGAAGCGCTCATGCAGCACCCTCGAATCGAGCTAGTCCGGGCAGAGGCGTCAGACGTAGCAGAGCTTGTCAAGAACACCTCAGTGCCCTGTGTCGTCGCGACTGGTCCGCTTACTTCAGACGCGTTCGCAAAGAGCCTTGCCCGTCTCGTCGGTCGAGGGTTCCTCTCGTTTTATGACGCCGCTGCCCCTATTGTGGAGGCAGAGAGCCTGGACTACCGCAAGGTGTTCGCCCAGTCGCGCTACGACAAGTCAGGCGCCGACTACCTGAACGCGCCCTTCGACAAAGAGGGCTATGAGCTTTTTTGGAGCGAGCTTGTCGGTGCCGAGCGGGCCATCTCACGTGACTTCGAGCGCCGCGAGCTGTTTCAGGCATGCCAGCCGGTCGAAGAGGTCGCGCGCGCCGGCATCGACGCCTTGCGCTTCGGTGCGCTCAAGCCTGTGGGGCTGCGCGACCCTGCGACAGGTCGCCGGTCTTGGGCAGCGGTGCAGCTTCGCGCAGAAAACAGCGCGCGCAGTGCCTACAACCTCGTTGGCTTTCAGACAAACTTGACCTTCGGGGCGCAGGAACGCGTGTTTCGGCTTATTCCCGGCCTTGCCCACGCTGAGTTTGTCCGCTTCGGCGTCATGCATCGCAACACATTCATCGACTCGCCCCACGTCCTCGGGCCGCACTTTGAGCTTCCTAGCTGCCCGAGCTTGTTTTTTGCCGGTCAGATAACCGGCACTGAGGGCTATGCGGAGGCAATCGCCTCTGGCCTCTTGGCAGCCCTCAACGTCTATGCGCTCATCATAAAGGCGCCCTTGGTGCGTCTTCCCGACGTCTCGGTTTTTGGGGCGCTGAGCGCCTATGCTACCAATCCGTCGGTTGAGGGCTATCAGCCGATGCACGTCAACTATGGCATCATGCCGCCTTTGGTGCAGCGGCAAAAGAGCAAGCAACAGCGCTATGAGTCCTACGCGTGTCGTGCCGTCACCGCGCTTAAGTGCTTTGTCGCCGAGCGCAGCGACCTTTGTTTCTGTGCGCCTTACGCCCTGCCGCATGTTGAGGACGCTACTACATGAGCGCCACAGACGACGGCATCATAGGAGCCGAGCAGGCCAAAGCCTTTTCAGACGCCTTCGTTGCGTCCTTGACAATAGAACGCAACTTCTCACAACACACGGTCAAGGCCTATGCGTCTGACCTTGCGCAGTTCCTGGATTGGCTCGAGCGAGCTGGAGCTTCCTTGGACAAGGCAGACCATAGGGTCATGCGGCGCTACCTTGCCGACCTCGACTCAGCGCGCTATGCGCGGGCAACCGTCAACCGACGCCTCTCAGCGGTTAAGTCCTTCTATCGATGGCTTGTCATGCGGGGGCACCTCGCCTCTAACCCCACCACTGTCGTGTCGGGACCAAAGCGCCTGCGCACGTTGCCTTCGTTGGTGAGCCATGACGAGCTTGAGCGCTTGTTGGCGGTTGTCAGCTCAGATGTGCCCGCCGCTCCAGAGACGCCTACAGAGCTGCGTGACCGTTGCCTGGTCGAGCTGCTTTATGCGAGCGGCGCGCGCGTGTCGGAGGTTGCCGCCCTCGCCTTGCGCGACGTGGATTATGAGCAGGGACAAGTGCGCCTGCTCGGCAAAGGCTCCAAGGAGCGCATCGTCCCCCTGCATGCTATGGCACTCGATTTGCTCAAGCGCTATCTAAAAGAGGCGCGGCCAGTCTTTTGCCTCAAGGCAGCTGCCCGCGCGGGAGGAGCCGAGAGGCCCGAGCAGCTCCAGACGCTGTTTCTCACGGGCTCTGGCAGGGCCATGAGCGCGTCTGCGATGCGGGCAGCGCTCAAGCGTCGGCTTCGCACGACAGGGGGCGACTTGGCGTTGTCGCCTCACGCACTGCGTCACACTTTTGCCACCGACCTCCTCGAAAACGGCGCCTCGCTTCGCAGCGTGCAGGAGCTGCTCGGGCACGCTCGGCTCTCAACGACGCAGATATACACGCACCTCTCGCCTGCCCATCTCAAAGACGCCTACCAAAAGGCGCACCCCAGAGCGTGACAAAGCCCTGCGCAGATGGTACAATCACGCTTTATGCTTTGTGGGACTTACAATTCCCCAGCCACTACAGAAACGTCGTATCGACCTCAATGAGGAGGATTGGTTAGCCATGGCAGTACCCAAGAGAAGGACTGGGCGCGCAAGGACTCACGCGCGTCGCAGCGCAAACGACAAGGCGCCGGTGGCGCCTCGCGCGGTTTGCTCGAAGTGCGGAGCGGTCACGCGCCCTCACTTCGTATGCGGAAACTGCGGCCACTACAAAGGTCGCGAAGTCATCATCGTCGACTGAGCGCCCGCGCCGGCTCGTCTTAGTTTTCCATTATGAGCAACGCGGCGAATCCCGCATTCGGCCACGGTCACACCACGCCAGTGACCGTGGCCGTTGATGCCCTTGGCGGCGACAAGGCGCCGGATGTCGTCTGTGCGGGCGCTCGCGCGGCTTTAGAGGCAGACCCGTTCCTCAGCTTGGTTCTTACCGGGCATGAAGAAGTCGTGGTTCCTTTTGCTCAAGAGCAACCTGCCCGCGTGACCGCGTTCTCGACTACGGAAGCCATTGGGATGGACGAGCATCCTGCAACGGCCGTGAAGGCCAAGCGAGACTCTTCCATCGTCGTTGCCTGCCGTTTGGTAAAGGAAGGGAGCGCAGACGCCTTTTTTTCTGCGGGGTCCACGGGGGCCTGCATGGCTGCCGCGACACTTGTCATCGGTCGTGCCAAGGGGGTTTCGCGGCCAGCCATTGCCGCTGTTATACCGGCGCCTGCCGCCCCTGTCGTCTTGGCCGATGTCGGAGCAAACGCCGACGTCAAGCCTGAGTACTTGCTGCAGTTTGCCCATATGGCGTGTGCCTATGCCAAGGCGGTGCTCAATGTCAGCGAGCCGCGCTGCGCGCTCTTGAACATCGGCTCTGAAGAGGCAAAAGGCTCGGCTCTCGCCCAAGAGGCCCACCTGTTGCTTGCGCGTGAGCTTGAGGGCTTTGCGGGCAATGCCGAGGGAGACGACGTGTTCTCGGGCAGGTTCGACTGCATTGTTAC
The DNA here is from genome assembly GCA_031279835.1 of Coriobacteriales bacterium. Lineage (GTDB taxonomy): Bacteria > Actinomycetota > Coriobacteriia > Coriobacteriales > UBA8131 > JAITHV01. The sequence goes on along the minus strand of JAITHV010000064.1, from coordinate 8,134 downwards.
CGACGGCTTTACCGGAAACATCCTGCTCAAGGCCATAGAAGGCACGGCAGGAGCGCTTTTTGCGCAGCTGAAGTCTGTTTTCACCTCTTCTCTGTCGGCAAAGCTTGGGGCCTGTCTGGTGAAGTCCAGGCTCTCCGTGCTCAAAGAGACCATGAGCGCGGAGAAATACGGCGGGGCGCCACTGCTCGGGCTTAAAGCCCCGGTCGTCATCGGACACGGGTCGTCAAGTGCCACAGCCATTGCCAACGGCATTCATGCAACGGCCGAGATGGTGCGCGCCGGGCTTGCCGGGCGCGTCGCCGATGCGATCAGCGCGAGCGAATTGACGGCGCCATCCGCCGTTGCAGCTATCGGAGGTACCTTTAGTGTCCTGTGACCCTGCCTCGCCGCCCATCTCGCAAAGTGTTCCCGACGAGCGCCGTTGCGAGCTGGCAGAGAAAATCCTCGGTTACCGCTTCAAAGACCGCTCGTTGCTCTATCGGGCACTCACGCACCCTTCTGCGGTTCTCGGAGAGGAGTCCGACGAGTCCTACGAGCGTCTCGAGTTCTTGGGCGACGCTGTCTTAGGCATGATCATATCGCGCCTCGTCTACGACAGGTTTCCTCACTTGGACGAAGGAGGCATGACGCGCATCAAAGTGGCGCTGGTCTCAGGCCAACGTCTCTCAGCGATTGCCGAGGAACTTGGTTTTTCAAAGCTCATCGTCTTTGGAAGCTCGGAGAAGGGCACCGGCAACCGCGGCCTTGTGTCGGCGCTTGAAGACATTTACGAGGCGCTTGTCGCAGCGCTCACCCTTGACGGGGGGATCGATGTGGCGACGGCCTGGATAGAGCGGAGCCTCGGCGACTATATATCGCCTGACCTCGCCGACGAGCCGTCCAGCCCCAAGTCACTTCTCCAAGAGACCCTCCAGATGCAGCATGTGACGCCTACCTACGAGGTGGTCAGGACCGAAGGCCCGCCGCACCGCCGCATGTTCACCGTCAACGTTCTTGCCAGCGGAGCCGTCATCGGGCAGGGCAAGGGGCATTCCAAGAAGGACGCCGAGGCTGCTGCCGCTGCCGAGGCGCTTAAGGACCTGACAGCTGACAGCTGATATAAAAAAGAGCAGTTTTGGCTGTGAAAGCCGTGCTTGTTTAAGTAGAATAGTGTCGGCGCAAGTCAAAAGCATTAGAGAGCAGAAGAGCAATTCGCGCAGGCATAAGCGGTCGAGCTACAAGGAGTGACGTGTATCTCAAGTCTTTGGTCATAAAGGGGTTCAAGTCCTTTGCCGACAGGTCGGTGATAAACTTCGAGCCGGGTATATCTGTCGTTGTCGGCCCCAACGGGTCGGGCAAGTCAAATATATCCGAGGCGGTCATGTGGGTGCTCGGCGAGCGCAATGCCCGCAACTTGCGCGTCCAGTCACTGGAGGAGCTGATATTCTCCGGCTCTTCAGCGCGCCAGGCCGTCAGCGTTGCCGAGGTAGACCTCGTGCTCGACAACTCCGACCACACGTTGCCCATCGAGTTTGACCAAGTCTCCATAACACGGCGCATGTACCGCAGTGGCGAGAGCGAGTACTTCATCAACAACTCTCCCTGCCGCCGGATGGACATCGTGGACATCCTCTACGACACCGGCATCGGGCAAGCCGCGCACTCCATCATCGGGCAAGGCAACCTCACTGCCGTGCTCGAGTCGCGCCCCGAGGAGCGCCGCGAGCTCATCGAGGACGCCGCAGGCGTTCTCAAGCACAAGAAGCGCAAGGAGCGCGCCGCCCGCAAGCTCGACGCCATGGACGTCACCTTGGGACGCGTGGACGACATCATCAAGATCATCGAGTCCCAGCTGCGCCCGCTTGAGCGCCAGGCGCAGCGCGCGAAGCTCCACGAAGACTACGTCGAGGAGCTCAAAGAGCTCGACCTGGCGCTCGTGGTGGACGACCTCCGCTCGCTGCAAAGCGAGTGGAACCAGCTCGGCAAGCGCGGCAACGAGATTGAGGCCGAGGCCGAGCTTGCCCACTTCCGCCTCAACGAGCGTGAGTCCGAGCTGGCGCGACGGCAGGTCGCCCTGGAGGAGAAGGGCCTGTTCGTCGGCGACATCAACGAGCAGCGCATCCGCTGCCTCTCCATCATCCAACGTCTGTCTGCCGGCATGCAGGTGCTCGAGGAGAAGGGCAAGAACATGGTGTCGCGGCTCTCAGACCTGCGCGCCACGATCCACAACTCGACGAGCAGGCTGGCAGTTGCCGAGGGCGACATCAAGCGCGTCTCTGCCGAGGCAGCAGAGGGCGAGGCGCGCCTCGAGGCACTCTACGCAAACTTCAACGAGCTGAGCCGACAGTCAGAGACGGCGACGCGCGCGCGCAAGCAGGTTGAGAGGGACTATTCGGAGGTCAGCTCGACGCTACGTGGTCGTGAGTCAGCGCTTGAGATCGCGAAAAGCAGCCTTGCCAAGACTGACGACTCGCTCGCCTCGATCGACCTCGAGGAGGAGTTCCTCAAGGAGCGTTTCGAGCATGCCGACTCCGAGTTCTCTGCCACACAGTCGGTGCTCGCCGTGCGCCGCAGCAAGCTTGAGGAGATCGAGACGGAGCTCAACAAGTCGCGTCGAGAGTCGGAGATCGCTAAAAACGAGATAGACAAGTTCGTCCGCATCCTCGACGAGCGCAGGCGCCGGACCGAAGCGAAGCGCAGCGAGCTGTCTGAGCACCGCGCCCAGCTCAAGGCACTAGAAGAGATAGACCGTGCCTTCGAGGCTGCCTCGCCGGCCTTGTCATGGGTCATGATGCGCAAAGACGAGTTCAACGGCATCGTCGGCCCTCTCTCCCAGTCTTTTAAAGTGTCGCCCGCCAAGGAGCTTCCGCTCGATGTAACCGCCTCCGAGCTTGAGCGCCTGGTGGAGCGCCTGTTGGGCGCAGACCTCTTTGGCCTGCTCGTGCGCGACAACGAGTCAGTGCGCGTCATCGCCGAAAGCCTGTTGGCCGAGAGCAACCAAGGCGCCATCTCGCTGCTGCCCCTTGAGGGCATGCGCTCCATCGAGGACCGCTCGGCGCGCGGCGACCGTCTTATCGACTTTCTCGAGTACCCCGCCTCGCAGCACCGCGTCTTCACTGCGCTGTTGGGCGACATCTACCTCGCTCCCTCTATTGCCGACGCGCAGCAATACCACCTGCACGACCGCGTGGGCGTGCGCTTCATCACCCCCGATGGCACGATTCTCTGGCCAAACGGCAAGATGACCTTGGGCGTGCAGATCGCCGACGTGGACGGCGTGCTTGAGCGCCGCCGAAAGATGGAAGGCTTTGCCGAGAGCATCGCCGCGCTCGAAGACCAGCTCGCCGACATGGAGCTTGAGGTGTCTACTGCCGAGAAGAATCTAGAGGCTGGCCAGCTCGACGACTTTGAGATTGCGACTGGGCTCGCCAAGCTCCAGGGCGACACCGACTCAGCGCGCGAGGAGATCGCCCGACTCGAAGAGTCCATGACACGCATGCTCGCGCAGCGCGCCGAGACGGAGCGCAAGCTTGTCGACATCCGCCACCGCCGCGAGAGCACGGCGCCGCTCGCCGCTGAGTACGAGCAACGCATCGAGACGCTCACGGAAGAGATTGCCCGCCTCAAAGAGACCGCGCAGGCAGCCTCGGAGAAGCTGGCCTCGGCTACCGAGGAGAAGACTTCGATCACCGAACGGCTTGCTGAATGCAAAGTGAACCTAGAGGCCTCCAAAGGAGCGACGAATTACTCGCGCAGCCGTATTGTCGAGATACAAAACGAGATAAAGCAGCTCGACAAGACGCTTGAGGTCTCAGCCCAGACAGAGTCCGCGCTCGACTCTATACGTCTGCGCATCGACCCGCTTTACAAGCTGTACGAGGAGCTGCACGCGCATGCGAGCAGCTGGGCTGAGAAGCTCAACGACCAGGCCATGCTCGAACAGACCGACTCGACGAACCTGCGCAAAGTGATTAGCGAGGCGAACGCGGCCGTCGAGGAGGCGCGCAAGGCGCTCGATGAGATCAACGAGCGGCGCACCGTCGTGCTGGTCGAGCAGGGCAAGCTGGAGAGCAGCGTGCAGCATGCTATGCAGCGCATCGTCAACGAGTACGAGACCTCGCTCGAGTCTGCGCTCGAGGTGCCCTCGCCGGCAGACCGCACCACCGCCGAGGAGCGCGCCAACCGCCTGCGCAGTAAGATAGCCAACCTTGGCGCGGTCAACCACGTTGCCATGGAGGAGTACGAGTCGCTCAAGACGCGCCGCGACTATATCTTGAGCCAGGTCGAGGACCTGCGCGAGGCGCGTAAGGCACTTGCAAAGATCTCCTCCGCGCTCGATAAAAAGATGCGAAACCAGTTCCTTGAGACATTTGACGAGGTCAACCGCAACTTCCAAGAGATATTCTCAATCTTGTTCCCCGGCGGGTCCGGTCAGCTCATTCTCACTGAGGGAGAAGGGCCAGACCTTGTCGGGATCGAGGTGAGCGCTCAGCCTCAGGGCAAGAAGATACTCAAGCTCTCGATGATGAGCGGTGGAGAAAAGTCGCTCGTGGCACTTGCGCTGCTGTTTGCCATCTATCGGATCCGCAGCGTGCCTTTCTACATCCTTGACGAGGTGGAGGCGGCGCTCGACGACACCAACTTGCAGCGCCTGCTTGACTATCTTGACCATCTGCGTGAGAAGACCCAGCTCATCCTGGTCAGCCATCAGCGCCGCACCATGGAGCGCGCCGATGTCTTGTATGGCGTGACTATGCAGGCAGCTGGCATATCCAAGCTGGTGAGCCAGCGACTCGACGAGGCAGTGGGGTACGCCTCCAACACGGTGGACAACGCAGAGCTGCCGGGTGCTGGAAGGCAGATGGCGACTCGTGGCGCCCCTGCGCCTTTGGTCCCCACCGCTGCACCTGCAGCACCGGTCATGCCAGCGACACAGGCAGTGGCTGCTGAGCAAGCAAGCGCAGTTGAGCCCGAAACGACAATCTGGAGCTACGACGACTGGCTTGACTCCCAGGATGGCAAAGGCAAAGCCGAAGACAAAGCCCAAGGAGGCGACAGTCTAGGCGCCACCTACGACGACCTCGGGACCGACGCCTGATGGCCTGGCTCGACCGCCTAAGCGCTGGGCTCGCGCGCACCCGTGAGCGATTCTCTGAGCAGATAAACATAATCCTCGACCGCGGGCCTTCGTTGGACGAGGACTTTTGGGACGACCTGGAAGAGACGCTCATATCCGCTGATTTCGGTGCCCCTGCCACCCTCGACATCGTGGACCAGCTGCGCGAGACCGCCCAACGACTCGCGCTTCCGGACGCGCGCGCAGTCCTTGACCGCATGGGCGAGACCATCGCCCGGCTGTTCGCGCCAGCCGACGACGACCTTTTTGAGACAAGCCCCGTGTGCGTGCTTTTCGTCGGCATCAACGGGTCAGGAAAGACCACAACCGTCGGAAAGATCGCCAAGAACGGCGTTGACGCAGGGCGGCGCGTGCTTCTCGGCAGTGCGGACACGTTTCGTGCCGCTGCGATCGAGCAGTTGGATGTCTGGGCTGGCCGCGCCGGCGTCGAGGTGGTCAAGCGCGAGCGTGGCGCCGACCCGGCCAGCGTCTCCTTCGACGTCATTGAGCGCGCCGAGGCTGCCGGTGCGGACCTGGTGCTCATCGACACCGCAGGGCGCCTGCACACCTCGGACGACCTCATGCGCGAGCTGGCCAAAGTGGTGAAGGTCACGCGCCGTCGCGCCGACGCATGGCGCGACGCCACCGGCGCCTCAGTGCCGCTCCCGGTAAAGACCGTGCTGGTCATCGACGCGACGACCGGGCAAAACGGCCTGCTCCAGGCACGAGAGTTCCATGCCACGCTGGAACTCGACGGTGTTATTGTCACCAAGCTCGACGGAACCGCAAAAGGGGGCATCGCGGCTGCGATATCACATGAGCTCAAGGTGCCCATCCTCCGCATAGGCGTGGGGGAGCACATCGACGACCTGCGCCCCTTCGACGCGCTCGCGTTTTCTCATGCGCTGATCAACAACACAAGGAGCTAGTATGTTTGACAACCTCTCGGGCCGCCTTCAAGAGGTGTTCGGCGACCTGCGCGCCAAGGGCCGTTTAACCGAGTCGGACATCGACGCTGCGATGCGGGAGATCCGCCTCGCCCTGCTCGAGGCGGACGTCAACTTCAAAGTGGCGAAGGGCTTTATCTCTGCAACCAAGGAGAAGGCGCTTGTCTCCGAGGTGCTCGAGTCTCTCACTCCGTCGCAAAACGTCATCAAGATCGTGCTTGACCAGCTCACCGAGCTGCTTGGCTCTCAGACTGTCAAGCTGGCGCTTTCTTCGCGCATCCCGAACGTAATCATGCTCGTCGGGCTGCAAGGCTCTGGCAAGACCACTGCCGCGGCCAAGCTTGCCTATCGCCTCAAGCAGCAGGGGCACGTGCCGCTCCTCGCTGCCGCCGACGTGTACCGCCCGGCTGCGGCCGACCAGCTCGAGTCGCTCGGACACGACATCGACGTGCGCGTCTTTCGCGGCGACGGCGTTGACCCGGTGGGCATCGCAAAGGCAGCAGTGCGCGAGGCAATCGACACCATGCGTGACATCGTTATCATCGACACTGCTGGACGCCTGCACGTGGACGAGGGGATGATGGCAGAGGCAGCGGCCATCAAGGAGGCCGTGAGGCCTGAGCAGGTGCTCATGGTGGTGGACGCCATGACGGGACAAGACGTCGTGACGGTCGTCGAGGCCTTCGCCGCGCGCGTCGACTTCGACGGCGTCATCATGTCCAAGATGGACGGCGACGCCCGGGGCGGCGGCGCCTTGTCTGTCCGCGCAATGACCGGAAAGCCCATCCTGTATACCTCAGAAGGGGAGAAACCCGCTTCACTCGAGGAGTTCTACCCTGATCGCATGGCCAAGCGCATCCTCGGCATGGGCGACATGGTCTCCCTCATCGAAAAGGCGCAGGCTGTCGCTGAGGCTGAGATGGACGAGGAAGAGGCCGCGCGCATCGCGCGCGCCGAGCTCACCTTTGACGACTTCGTCATGATGAACCGCCAGGTGCGCAAGATGGGCGGCATCGCCGGGCTGCTGCGCGCCTTGCCTGGCGGCGAGGCCGCCCTCTCGGGCGGAAAGGTAGACGAGGGGGCACTTGACAAGATGGAGGTCATCATCAACTCGATGACCAAGCAAGAGCGCGCCCGGCCTCAGACGCTCAATGGCTCACGTCGTCAACGCATTGCCGCCGGTGCCGGAGTCGACGTCTTCGACGTGAACCAGCTCGTCAAGCAATACGAGGAGACGCGCAAGATGATAAAGAAGCTCGGCATGCTCGACGCGTCGGAAGGCAGGGGAAAGGGCAAGAAGGGCAAGAAGGGCAAGCAAGGCCGTCGCCGCAGCCTGCCTGGCCTGCCGGGTGGTATGTCGTTGCGCGACCTCAAGAACCTGGAAGACCTGCTCAAGTAAGGTCTGCCTGAACAGCCTGCCGCATTAAGTCCTTGATCCGCCTTAGACCGTCGTGCCGTTGTGCCGTCGTGCCCTTGCACACACGAGTTCGTTTTGTAGTATCATAATCAGTCGTTGTCTTTGCTTATCAAAGGAGCCCACCGTGTTGTTCTTGCTCATATTCGTACTTGTCGTTTGGCTTATTTCGGCAATCGTCATGGTCATATCGATCCTGTTCCATTCGAGCAAGGGAACGGGGCTTTCTGACGTAATCGCTGGACAGGTGTACAATTCGTCAATCAGCACGGGGCTTATCGAGAAGAACCTCGACCGCATCACCGTTATTTCGGCGATTGTGTTCCTGGTGTCAGTGCTCGTGCTCATGATCATTTATCCACAAGGGGCGATCGCAGCAGCCGCCTAATAGGGCGGCGTGGTCGACGGGGGCACATTGTGGATTTGACACAACGTTGTACCCTGCTACAATGCTTTCTTGCAAGAAACACGTCGGTGTGGCGGAACGGCAGACGCGCTAGCTTGAGGGGCTAGTGTCCGAACGGACGTGAGGGTTCAAATCCCTCCACCGACACCATACTGCCCGGGCGAGCTGTGAGCTCTTCCGGGCAGTCTGGTTTGTAGGGCAAGGGATTTGAAGCCAGACATGGGGCGAGGCGTCGCTATCGTGCCGGCGGCACGTTAGCAGCCGAGCGTCCG
>JAITHV010000022.1 GCA_031279835.1 Coriobacteriales bacterium | reverse complement strand
GTGCCGAGGCTTCCCACAGGCTTCGCGATGTCGTCGAAGCGGGCCTGAGCCTTCTCGCCCGCCAGCTGGTCAGGGTCAGGTATACGGCTGTTCAGTTCCTGGAAGTCCATGTCTGATCTCCAATCAGGTCACGTGCGTGCGTTACTGCCAGCACACAAGCAGGTCATGCATCCATCCTCGTACGTCCATCTCATAGATCGCGTCAAGTTTTTCGGACACGAGCGTCTCCTCAGGTGTGCCGATGCAGACGAGGCGTCCATGACACATCAACATGACGCGCGTTGCAAACGCACGGGCAAGGCTCAGGTCGTGGACCACTGCCAAAACGGCGCGCCGAGGAGACCCAAGCCATTCGTTGATGAGGCCGAAGACCCTTTTTTGGTACACAAGATCAAGATGGTTGGTCGGCTCGTCAAGTATCAGCAAGTTGGGGTCTTGGGCGAAGACCTGTGCCAGGAAGGTGCGTTGGAGCTCGCCGCCCGAGAGCGTTAGCACCGACTGGTCGGCCATGTCGGTCAGACCCGTGCTGGCCAAGGCCTCGGCCACCTTCTCGTTGTCTCCCTCTGACCGAGCGGCCAGGAAGTTTCGCGCGTGCGCGTAGCGCCCTAGCCGCACTACCTCCTCAACAGAGAATGAGTAGCCCACAAAGTGGGTCTGCATAAGCATGCCCAGCCGGCGTGCCAGCTCAGCAGGCTTGAAGCTTCGCACGTCTTTTCCGTCAAGGAGCACAGTGCCCTCATAGGGAACTCCTTGTGCGACGGCGCTGACGAGCGTCGACTTTCCGGCGCCGTTTGGCCCTACGATCATCAGGCGCTCGCCAGGCTCTACCGTGAAGCTCACGTCGTCCACCAAGACCATGTTCCCAAAACGCACGGTCAGGTTGCGAACTTCAAGCATGCTCATCGGGTCACCCGCCTCGTTCGTGAGAAGATGTTGATAAACAAGAACGCCCCGACGATAGACGTGATGACGCCGATGTTGAGCTCGCGTGGGCTGAACATCATACGCGCCACCAGGTCAGACAGCATGAGGAACACCGCGCCACCAAAGATGCTTGCAGGCATGAGCAGGCTGTGGTTTGGCCCGGTTATCCGCCGGATCATGTGAGGTGTGACCAGCCCCACGAAGCCTATTATCCCTCCCACAGAGACACAGGTTCCGATAAGTGCCGATACACAGACCAGCACGAGCAACTTGACGCGCCTCACATTCACGCCGATGTGCCGGGCGTTGTCCTCGCCGATGGCAAAGGCGTTGAGCTCGCGGCTGAGCGACATGAGAACGGCGCCAAAGACGACAGTCACCACCGTCAACAACAGCACGCTCTGATAACTGCTGTTCTGCAGCGACCCCATCGTCCAAAAGACAATAGTCATAGCTCGCTCGCCTGCAAAGGTAATGAGGATGCTCATGAGTGCCGAGACGAACATACCAAATATAATACCAATAAGTATAATTGTATCGGTAGATAATGATCGGTCTAGTCGATGTGCCAGAGCCAGTATGGTCAACAGCGACAGCAACGCGAAGAGCGCCGCGCCGATCGTCGTGCCTGCCAACGGCAAAAAGGGTATGCTCAGGCCGAAGGTGATTGCGAGCACCGCGCCAAGGCTTGCGCCAGCCGACACGCCTAGCGTCGATCCGTCGGCGAGCGGGTTTTTCAACAAGCCTTGCATGGCGCAGCCTGCCAGCGACAACGCTCCACCGACTAGCCCCGCGCTGAGCACGCGGGGCAGCCTGATGTCCATGATGATCGAATACGCGCTTCCTTCTGGGCGCGCCCAGCCGAAGGCGGCGCTGAAAAACGTCTGCACTAGTTTGTCGAGAGGCACCGAGGCGCTGCCGAGCATGATGCAGACCGCCATCACCACCACGGTTATGATGGCAAAGGCTACGTAGACCGTTGGCGTGAATGCCTTACTTCGCATGGGTTGAGACAAAGCTGTAGAGCTCCTGTGCGCCGTCGGCCAGTCTTGGGCCTGGACGTGAAAGCTCGCTGTTGGCCAGGTTGAGGATGGCGCCGTTCTTCACCGCACTGACGTCTTGCCAACGCTCACGGCTCGCTATCTCCTCATCAGGCTTCAATCCTTCTCCGTAATACATTCCAATTGTCACAATGTAGTCTGGGTTGCGCTCAAGCACCTGTTCTTCTGATATCTGGGCCCAGCCGCTCACGTCTGCGAAGATGTTCTCCAGGCCCATCATCTCTGCGACCTCGTTCATAAAAGTGTCGTTGCCGGCCGTCCAAAGCCCATACTCCAGCGGCGAGACCTCGAAATAGACGGTGCCCGAGAGTTTTTGGGCAGAGACCGCCGCAAACGACGACTTCATCTGGTTGACGATTGTGCTCGCCTGCGTCTCCTTGCCGAGCAAGACTCCGATCTGCTCGATGGACTCATAAGTGCCCTTGATGTCTACGGCATCGGTGGTGAACACCTTGACGCCGGCATTCTCGAGCTGCTTGGCCTGCTCAGGGCTTTGAGCCATAGTGGTCAGGATAAGCAAGTCTGCCTCAAGGGCTATGATCTGCTCGATGTTTGTGTTGGTGCCAGACTGCACCGTCGGCTTTGCAAGCGCCTCGGACGGCCAGTCGCAGTACTCGCCGCGTCCGACCACCTTGTCGCCTGCTCCCAGCGCGTAGACGATCTCGCAAGACGACGCCGTGAGAACGACGATCTTCTCGGCAGGCTTGTCGAGCGTGACGGTCCTTCCCGTCATGTCAACGACGCTGACCGACTTGCTTGCTTCGGTGTCAGAGCCTGACCCTTGGGGAGCTGGCGCTGGTGCTGGTGCGGCACAAGCCGCGAGCACCAGTGCAAGCGTCATTACAGCAGCTAAAGCGATCGAGAGTAGCTTTCTTTTCATACCAATTTCTCCTTTCCCAGATTTCCCATATATACTCTAAGGAGATAAAGATGCGCATTAGCAGCAGAATACGCCCTTCGGCTGGCAAAAAATAAGCCCGCCGACTGACCGGAGGGCTGAACAACTGCATGTGCCTGCTTTGTATACTAAGCACACCTCTACTCCAGGAGAGTCCTTGCTCTTTGACCAGCGGTCAGGTCTACCGACTTGGCTTCACACTACTCAGGCCCCTTCCCACCTTTGCGGCAGTGGGCATATGCCTTTTCGTCTGCTTCACGGTTACTGGGATAGCGCGGAAATCTCATCCACTTCCCTTGTTGCAAAAGCAACAGCGTTTTATCGCAACCGCTGGTTCTTGGTATTTAGTTATCACCCATTATACGGCATGCAACAACTGAGTGGCAATAAACTTGGCTGAATAGCAAAAACCGGCACCCGGAAACTAGCATCTTGGTGCCATGACGGCAAAATAGCGGGTGG